>CANRBD010000074.1 GCA_947628765.1 uncultured Bacilli bacterium | reverse complement strand
AAAATTTAAAAAAGCGAATTTTTCTCGCTTTTTAATTTACTCCAAAAAAATGTTTTAAAATATAATCCATAGTTATTTTTACATCTGGAAATACTGGTATATTTTCGAGTTCTTCCCTAGAAAACCAACCAATTTGTGTGGCTTCATCACTAATTTTAAGTGGGGCATCAGGATCATTTGGTACAGCCGCATAAATAATATCAAAGTGCTTGTCGCCGTTTTCTTGACGATTACACTGAATGCCAAGTGGCCTAATCATATCATCTTCCCTTGGAAAACGTTCGCCTAAAATTTTTACTTTAAGTCCCGTTTCTTCATAAGCTTCACGTCTAGCCGTTTCTTCAGGAGTTTCAATACCTTCCATATGCCCTCCAGGTTGTACCCATCTATTCCATAAGTGATGTTTTACCAATAATATTTTTTTCGTATCCGGATGGATAATAAAAGCTGATGCGCAAAAATGTCTTTTCATTTATATCACCATTAAAATTATATCAAATTATTTAAATTGATGTCTATCCAAGTGTATCATGTCCTTCTAAATTTACATTTTTTTCGTAAACCGTAAATTTTTCCTGCATGTCTAAAGTGGCGAGTAATATATCTTCAACTTTATAACCTTTTACTTTAATTTCATGTAATAGCCAATCTTTATCTTTATGAATCGTTTTTAAAGTATCTTCCATGATATTACCATCGACAATTAAATTCGCACATAGTCCTGTTTTTTGTTTATTAACCTTTAAATCTTTATTAGTCGGTGGTTGATTTTCCGGTTTTGGTAGAAAACTTACTTGCCCATTAGCTTCCAATAAAGCATAATCAATTTCTGAAATATCAAAGTATCCATTAATACGGCAATCTTCTAATAAATCGTTAATATCAAATCTCGCTTTTTTTAAATTTTCATAAACTATTTTACCATCCTGAATTAATACCGTAGGATCTCCCATAAAAAACTTCCTAATTTTTAAATTTTTAAGTGTTAAAACAGAAACTAAATAAGCAACAAATCCAAAAACAAGAACGGCTATTATGCCATGAGTATATTTAGAATCTAAATTTAAAGCCATTTCGGCCGCAAAATTTCCAATCGAAATACCAATAACATAATCAAAAACACTAAATTCGGATACTTGTTTTTTTCCAATTAATTTAGTTACTAAAAATAAAACAACTAAAGATACTAAGCATCTTAAAATGACATCTAATAAATCAATTATCTCTTTATCCATAAAATCACCATTTTTAGTATTATCGATATAAAAAAAATTATGCTTCAAAGGCATAATTTATTTTTTATAATTTTTAAGTTTTTCTTCGAGTTTTTTATGATCAAAGACGACATCAGTTTTTAATACCAAAAGCATGACAATGACAGCTAAAATAGTATATAGAACATAACCTAAAGTACGGTCTCTAAGCACATAGACAATAGAAGCAATGGCAAATAAAATTTGAATTCCATAAATAACTAAAACCACACTTTGATAAGGTAAATTCATATTTAAAAATTGATGGTGAATATGTGATTTGTCAGGTGTGGCGAAACTTTCTCCTTTAAGACGTCTTCTAACAATAGCAAAGAAAGTATCTAATATTGGAATAGCTAAAATAAGCATTGGGATAATAAACGAAGTTAAGGTTACATTTTTAAAACCTAATAAAGCAATTACAGCCACCATAAATCCCATAAACATCGAACCCGAATCACCCGCAAATATCGTAGCTGGATGAAAATTATGAACCAAAAAGCCTAAAGTTGCTCCAAACATAATAAAGGTTAAAGTTACATCTAGGCCAATATTACCCATAATCGCCGCAATAATTCCAATAGTTAAGTAGTAAATCGCACTAATGCCCCCGGCTAAGCCATCTAAACCATCGATTAAATTTAAACAGTTAATGCAGGCAACAATAAATAAAATAGTTATCGGATAAGCTAGAACACCAAAGTCTATATAAATGCCAAAGGCACTAATATCTTGGAGTAAAATGCCACCATAGATAGTTACCACTGAAGCGGCAATTACCTGACCAATAAATTTAACTAAGGCTCTAACTGAATGGATATCATCAATAATTCCTGTTAAAACAATAATGAAACTACCAATTAAAATCGAATTCATCGTACTACTAGCTTCACCAAAAATCATATAACTAAATAGAAAACCTAAGAAAATTCCCAAGCCTCCTAGTTTCGGAGTCGTCTTTTTATGAATATGCCGATGCCCTTCTTCACTTCGCGGAACATCTAAAGCTCCAATGTGAAAGGCTAATCTTTTAATAAATGGCATGGTAAGCGCCACTACTAAAAAGGTTGTCAGTATCATTAGAAAGACACGTGTAATAATTTCATCACCCATTAAATTCACCTCTAATTATATTTTACCATATTTATTAAAAATGGCAAATAAAAAGAGCTAAAAGCTCTAATCTTCATAAAATGCACGATATACTTCGTAGGCATTATAAATATCAAATTTACTAGTTACTTCATATGGTGCATGCATGGAAAGCACTGGTACTCCGCAGTCGATAACATCGATGCCTTTATTAGCTAGAATAAGGGCAATAGTGCCACCACCGCCAGCATCAATTTTACCCATATCAGTCATTTGATACATTAAATTTTTCTTTTCTAAAATATTTCTTATTTTGGCTACAAATTCAGCATTGCAGAAGTGACATCTGATGATAGCATTTTAGAATTACAGAAAGTTTTTTCTAAAACATTAGGACCATTTTGCCCGGTTTTATCAAGTAATTTGGCAATAAAAACTTCAAAATTTTGCGATGACATACCAGTATTACCCATACTACCAATTTCTTCTTTATCAGCCAGTAAGGCAATAGAAGTACGTTCAGGATTTTGTAAAGAGGTCAAAGCTCTTATTGTCGTATAAGCACAAGAACGATCATCTTGACCATAAGCCGCCACCATACTAGCATCAAAGCCTAGACTTTTCGCCTCAAAAGCTGGAACAACTTCTAATTCACTACTGGTAAAATCTCTTTCAGTAATTCCATATTTTTGATTTAAAATATTTAAAACATTTAATTTAACTTTTTCATGAGCTTTTTCATCATCATAAGGAAGACTACCCACTAAAACATTTAAGTCCTCCCCGGCAATACCTTCGCCTAAAGTTTTCTTTTCTTGATTTTTAGCTAAATGAGGAAGCAAATCAGTGATAGTAAAAATAGGATCATTCTTATCTTCGCCAATATTTACATGGATTACTTCACCATTACTTTTGACAATGACGCCTTTAATAACTAAAGGAATAGCTGTCCATTGATATTTTTTAATTCCGCCATAATAATGAGTTTTTAATAAAGCTAAATTATTATCTTCATATAATGGATTTGGTTTTAAATCTAATCTTGGAGAATCAATGTGAGCACCAACTAGATTAAGCCCCTCTTCAAGCATATCTTTACCAATCACAGCTGCATAAACAGCTTTTTTACGATTGATATAATAAACTTTATCTCCTGGATTTAAAGTCTTTTTCTGATCTATTTGTTCAAAACCATTTTGGATTAATAATTCTTCAGTAAATGTTGCACATTCACGTTCTGTCTTACATTTATTTAAAAAATCAATGTAGTCATTATTAAAATCTAAAATAGCGGCTTTTTTATCACTATCTAAATTTTCCCAACCACTTTTTCTTTCATCAAAAAGTTTTGCTTGTAGTTTTTGACCTTCACTTTTTTCCATAATATGCCTCCATTCTGATTATATTATATCCTATTTTTAAGAATTTACACTATTATGTTCAATGAGTTCAACATTGTCTAATAAAACGCCAGTTCCTTCAACAACACATGTTAATGGACTTTCGGCAATAAATACCGGTACTTTTAATTCGTGAGCTAGTAATTGATCAAAACCATTTAATAAAGCTCCTCCACCAGTGATGACAATTCCCTTATCGACAATATCAGCTGATAATTCTGGTGGTGTTTGTTCAAGTACGGCTTTAGCAGTATTAATGATTGTATAAACACTTTCCCTTAAAGCTTCTTCAACTTCATCAGAAGTAATGGTTACGGTATGAGGAAGTCCAGTTACTAAATCACGGCCTCTAACTTCCATTTTTTCGTTTAAAGATCCTGGATATACGGTTCCAATAGTAAACTTAATATCCTCAGCCGTACGATCACCTATTAATAGTTTATATTTTTCTTTTAAATATTTGATTATATCTGAATCAAAAACATTACCAGCGACTTTTATTGAAGAAGATGTAACAATGCCACCTAATGACAAAATAGCAATATCCGTGGTGCCACCACCAATATCGATAATCATATTCCCACTTGGTTTTGATATATCCATACCAGCACCTAAAGCTGCAACTTTTGGTTCTTCTTCAATGAAAACTTTTCTAGCTCCAGTTCTTTCAGCGGCTTCTTTGATGGCATTTTTTTCAACTTGCGTAATATTTGAAGGGCAGCATATTAAAATTCTAGGACGAGCAAAAAAACTACGCCCATTTATTTTTCTGATAAAATGATTAAGCATAATTTCTGTAATTTCAAAATCGGCAATAACGCCATCTTTCATTGGTCTTATTGCTTTTACCCTTCCTGGTGTTCTGCCAAGCATTTCTCTAGCTTCAGTGCCTACCGCTAGGGGTCTTTTTGTTTCAGCATCGATTGCTACTACACTTGGTTCATTTAAAACAATGCCTTGACCTTTAATATAAATTAGTACATTAGCGGTTCCTAAATCAATTCCTACATCTTTTGAAAACATAATATCACCTTTTTCTGCTATCTATTATACCACAGAGTATTAGGTTTTAATAGGCTAACTTGCCATTTTTAAATACTTTTTTTTAGTTGATTCTCCACCTTTAATATGTCTAATATCCGTATGGTATTTTAAGATCTTTTGAATTTCAAAATAAAGATTATCATCGAGTTTTTTTAGTCTATCTTTTAAATCTTTATGAACCGTACTTTTAGATACTTTAAAAACTTTGGCAATCTCTCTTAAAGTATCTCCAGTATCTATCATATATTCCGCCTCAGCGATAACTCTTTTAATAATATCGTTTTCCAAACCAATCTCCCCTTTAATTAAGTATATAAATTTGGAAAACTAATTAGACCAGCTAACTTATGATTGTTTTAATATATTCTTCACTCATTTTATTAATCGCAAAACACTTTTTACCTAAGTCTTTTAAAGAAGCG
>CANRBD010000073.1 GCA_947628765.1 uncultured Bacilli bacterium | reverse complement strand
CTTGTACTAAAAATAGTAATACCTTGCAGACAATTTATATTGCGGAATTGCAGTAAAAACAACCCTAGGGTTGTTTTTTTAGGCTTATAATGTATTAAAATCGTATAACTGTGCATATAATAATAGTGGACACGCCCAATTTGACATGAATATGGAGTCGTGTTACAATAGAACCTGTTTTCGTTTTGAGCAGGAAAGGGATGAATATGATAAAAACTAAGTCGGTTAAGGCCGTAATTATGGCCATAACTATATTAAGTTTAGTCGCAACCATGTATGGTAAGACTGTACTTGCTTTAAAAGAAAATAGATATATAAGTGAAAATAAATTTGCTTTGGTAGAAAATGTTGCCGAAATAAAACCTGTTAAGGCATTAGAAAAAGAAAAACCAAAAGCTACCGAAAAAGCTTTAGATATTACTGTAAAACCGATAGTAGCAGAAGCTAAATCCGAAGAAGATTTAAAAAAGGAAGCTTTAGAAGCGAAAATGAATGAGGTTGTCTTTGAAGATTTGACATTACGTGAACTTTCAGACAAGTTAGATCGCTCACTAAATGATACCCTTCAAGGCCAAGGATATACATTTGCCTCTTTAGCTACTGAACTTGGAATAAATCCTTATTTAGCAGTGGCCATTGTCCTACACGAAACTGGATGTAAATGGCAGTGTAGCTCACTACTTAAAAAATGTAATAATGTTGGTGGTATGAAAGGTGAGGGCTGTGAAGGCAGTTCATATGCTGGATTTGCCACTTTAGAAGAAGGTATTTCAAGATATATGCATAATTTATACGATAATTATGTTTCTAAAGGTTTAACAACTGCTGAAGCTATTGGACCAAAGTATGCTGCCAGTACAACTTGGAGCACACAGGTAAATACTTATATGAATGAAATAAAAGCTGCATAAGCTTTTTTTCGTGCCAAAAAACCTTTAAAATAAAGGCTTTTTATATAGGTTTACATAAATTTGACAACCATATATATAATATGATAAAATTATTCTTGTAGCATGATATAGGGAGCGATGAAAGATGAAAATAACTCATATGGTATATGTTGTTGTAGTTTTTGGAATTGCACTATCACTAGTATTTCCTTTTGTGTTTACCAATAAGAATAATACACACACTTATAAAACAGAAAGCCCAAAAGATTTACAAAAATCTAGTGAAGTAGCAAAACAAGAACCTGTAACTAAAACTAGTGATAAAGAGCTTGCCATCGCGACAACTAGCGAGGAAGCTAGTGAACCTAAAGTTCCAGAAGTGATTAAGACTCCAGAGCCTGTAGTGGCTGAAGCAGTTTATGAAAATCTTACGATGGAAGAATTAATAAATAAATTAAATCGTTCACTTAAATCAAATTTAACTGGAACAGGTAATCTTTTTGCTAAATATGCTATGGAAAACAATGTTGATCCTTATTTAGCTGTAGCTATAGTTTTACATGAAACAGGTTGCAACTGGCAGTGTAGCGCGCAAGTGACTCAATGTAATAATGTTGGGGGCATGAAAGGCGCTGGCAGCTGTCAAGGAACATCTTATGCTAGTTTTCCAAGTTTAGAAGAAGGAATTAAAGCTTTTATTGTTAATCTTAAAACTAATTATTATGACTATGGCTTAAATACGCCTGAACTTATGAATCATAAATATGCAGCTAGTACTGCTTGGGCTGGTAAGATAAATAGTTATATACAAACCATAAAAAATAGTTAAGTCTGAAGAAATTCAGACTTTTATTTACTATAATATGTTATAATTAAAATAATAGGAGATGATTTTATGGAAAAAGGATGTCCCCGTTGTGGCCGCATGCTTAATGAAAATGTGCAAAAATGCCCATATTGTGGCTATGATTTTAAAGAATTAAATCAACTTTTTAAACGTTATGATGATTTAAAGAATATTCAAATACCTAAATATGCTGGTTTTATAAAAAGAATGGCGGCTAATGCTATCGATTACTTATTTTTGTTTATTATTTTTACTATAATTGAAGCGATATATCTATACTTTGTAATGCCACAGATATTTACTAATTTTTCTTTTGACAATTTATTATTAATGGATACTTTTAAAATATCAATTCCATATATTGTGATGATTTTTGTTTATTTTTTCTATTGTGTATTTATGCAATCATCAAAATCTATGGCTACTTTAGGTGAAAGATTTGTTGGTATTGCCGTTATTGATGATTTAAATTCGCCGCTTACTTTTGGGTTAGCTTTTAAAAGAAATTTAGCTAGAATTTTAAATGTTATTACTTGTGGCCTTGGTTGTTTGCTTATTATTGTTACCAAACAAAAGCAAGCGCTTAACGATAAGGTTACTAATACATTTGTAGTAAATAGAGTTACTGATGAAAATTATAATGGCATTCCTTATGCCCATCTATTTAGAAGACTATCTGCATTTATTATTGATGTTATTGTTTTAGTTGGCATTTATGTTTTGTATAATTATGCGATAGAATATATAAATTCTTTCAAAGTAGACTACGCTTCCATTTTGCAGGGCATTTTATTTATTTGTTTATTAATAATTCTAATCATATACTTTCCTTATTTAGATACCAAAAGAGGGACACTTGGTAAAAAAATCATGAAAATTGGTGTTACCGATTATAATGAAAATAAAATTTCTCTTTTTAAATCTTTTTTAAGACTATTTGGCTGTATCATAGAATTAGCTTTGTTACCATTTGGTACTTTGCTAGCTTTTGTAACTCCACGTAAACAGACTTTTAAGGATTTGTTAACTAAAACGATTGTTGTAAGATGTGATTAATTTCGCATCTTTTTTTTCATATGCATAATAAATGTGCTATAATAAAAGAGTAAATAATAAAAAGTAAGAGAGAAAAGTGCGTTTGTAATGCCACAAAGCCAACTGGAATAATTTTCAGTTGGTTTTTGTATATGAGAACTGCCCTATTTTCCTTGAATAGTATGAGCTTATGTGATAAAATAATGTATATAGAAACATAAAAGGAGAAATTATTATGTGTGGATTCGTTGGTTATGTAAATAAGGAAAAAGATAAAAAAGAGAATATCAAAAAAATGGCGGATTTAATCGCTCATCGTGGTCCAGATTCAGAAGGATATTATATCGATGATGATATCGCCTTAGGCTTTCGCCGTTTATCAATTATCGATTTAGCTGGCGGTTCACAACCTATATATAATGAAGATAAAACTAAGGTTATTGTTTTTAATGGCGAAATATATAATTTCCAAAGTTTGAGAGATGATTTAGAAGCTAATGGGCATATTTTTAAAACTAATACTGATACGGAAGTTTTAGTGCATGGTTATGAAGAATATGGTGAAGATCTTTTAGATAGATTGCGTGGCATGTTTGCTTTTGTTATTTATGATACAAAAACTAAAGAAGTGTTTGCCGCTCGTGATTTTTATGGCATTAAACCATTTTACTATGCCAAGATGAATGATACATTCTATTTTGGCTCGGAGATTAAAAGCTTTTTAATCCATCCTGATTTTAAACGTGAGCTTAATGAAAAAATGTTAGAATATTATTTAACTTTCCAGTATAGTGTCGGCAGTGAAACATTCTTTAAACATGTTCATAAATTAATGCCAGGACATTTTCTAAAATATAAAGATGGCGAGCTTACTATCAAAAGATATTATAAATTAGAATTTGAATATGATGATACAAAATCTTATGATGAATGGGAAGAAGGCGTTAAAGCCCATCTTGAAGATTCGGTTAAAGCGCATAAGATTAGTGATGTCGAAGTTGGTTCTTTCTTATCTAGTGGGGTTGATTCTTCATATATTGCCGCTAGTAGTGATGTCGATAAAACCTTTACTGTTGGTTTTGATGATAAAAAATATAGTGAAATTAGTTATGCCGAAGATTTATCGAAAAAAATTGAGACTGACAATCTAAGTAAACTTATAACGAAAGAGGAGTATTTTAAAAATCTATCAAACATTATGTATTACATGGATGAGCCTTTAGCCGATCCATCAGCGGTTGCTTTATATTTTGTAGCTAAGTTAGCTAGTCAAAATGTTAAAGTATCATTATCTGGTGAAGGGGCCGATGAAATTTTTGGTGGTTATAATATTTATCAAGAATCTTTTGTGTGGCCATGGTATTATAAAATACCTTATCCCATTAGAAAAGTCGTGGGGTTAATTGCCGGTTTATTCCCAAGCCATCGCGGACTTAATTTTCTTGTAAGGCGCGGGAAAAAATTAGAAGATAGATTTGTCGGTAATGCTTTTATCTTTGATAATAAAGAGGTTAGTAGATTATTAAAAAATAAAAGGCAAACTAAAGGTTTTCAAGATTTAACTAAGGAATATTATGATGAGGTTAAAGATTTAGATAATCCTACTAAAATGCAATATATTGATTTTAATTTCTGGTTAATTGGCGATATTTTGCTTAAAGCGGATAAGATGAGTATGGCTAATTCTTTAGAAGTCAGAGTGCCATTTTTGGATCGTCCACTTATCGATTATGCGAGACACATCCCTACTAAATATAAAGTGGATGGCAATAGAACGAAAAAGGTCTTTAGAGATGTCGCGCATGAAAAATTAGAGTCTAAAGTATCTGATAAAAAGAAATTAGGTTTTCCAGTACCAATTAGAGTTTGGATGAAAGATGATGATGTTTATTCAGAAATTAAAACTAGGTTTCGCAAAGATACTAAATTCTTTAATACTGAAAGAATTATTAAATTATTAGATGATCATCGCAAAGGTAAAGCTGATAATAGCCGTAAGGTCTGGACAGTTTATATTTTCCTTTTATGGTATGATATTTATTTTGGAGGTGCTGAATGATATATTTTTTCATTTCTTTAACTACATATTTTTGTTATTTAATTATCAAATATCAAAAACATTTATGTTTAATTAATAAGGATAAATTTAATTTATCTAAATATAATCAAGATGTGATGAAAAATGCTACACATAATTTTTTAATTCCGGAGATTTTAGGTCTTATTATTGTTATTATTGCGGTTAATACTGATGCTAAAATGGCGGGCATTAGTATGGTTGTTTTCTACACATTATTGTTCTTATATGAATTTAAAGGCTATAAAAAGGAAATTAAGCTTACAAAAGATATTATCAGAACTATAATCTTTATCGCTATTATATATTTAATTTTATTTACTTGTTTTATAATTGATTATGTAAGCATACAAAATGACTTTTTACTTTATGACCATCGCTGGATTTACTATACTTTAGTTATTATTGCTGGCTATTTAAGCCCATTTGTTACT
>CANRBD010000072.1 GCA_947628765.1 uncultured Bacilli bacterium | reverse complement strand
CCTGAATTTATTGGACACACATTTGCTGTTCATAATGGTAAAGAATTTATCCCTGTTTATGTAACAGAAGATATGGTTGGACATAAATTAGGAGAGTTTGCCTTAACACGCAAATTTGGTGGACACGGTGACAACAAAATTAAAAAATAAACCGGAAAGGATGATATAAATGGAAGCTAAAGCAATTGCCAAAGGTGTCAGAATCGCACCTCGAAAAGCACGCCTAAGCATCGATTTAATTCGCGGCAAAAGTGTAAGCGAAGCTGATAGTATTTTAGAAAATCTAAATACTGAAGCTGCTAGACTTATTCGTAAGGTTTTAGTGTCAGCTACGGCTAATGCCGAAAACAATTTAGAATTAAATAAAGAAAACCTTTACGTTAAAGAAGCATACATAAACGAAGGTAGAACTATGAAAAGAGGTAGAGCTGGAGCTAAAGGTAGACCAGATCCTATCTTAAAAAGAACAAGTCACATTACAGTTGTAGTAAGTGAGAAAAATTAAGCAAAGGAGGTAAACTGATGGGTCAAAAGGTTAGTCCAGTCGGACTTAGAATCGGAGTCAACAAAGGTTGGGAATCTAATTGGTATGCTGAAGGAAAAGATTTCGCGAAAAACCTTAATAATGACTATAAAATCCGTAAGTTTTTAGAAAAAAAATTAGCTGGCGCAGCAGTTTCAAGTATTCTTATTGAAAGAACCGCTGACAAGACTGAAGTTATCATTAATACAGCTAAACCTGGTGTGGTAATCGGTCATGGCGGCGATGAAATTGAAAAGCTAAAAAAAGAACTTTCTAAGATTGTTAAAGAAGAACTTCATATTTCAATCAAGGAAATTAAAAACCCTAATATGGTAGCGGCCTTAGTTGCTGAGAATATTGCTCATCAAATTGAAAACCGTGTATCATTTAGAGTAGCGCAAAAGAAAGCAATTAGAAATGTAATGAAATCAGGAGCCAAAGGAATTAAAACTTTAGTATCAGGACGTTTAAATGGTGTTGAAATCGCCAGAAGCGAAGGTTACACTGAAGGAACTATTCCCCTTCATACTTTAAGAGCTGATATCGATTATGCAGCTAAAGAAGCCGATACTACTTATGGAAAAATAGGAGTAAAAGTATGGATTTATAAAGGAGAAATCCTTCCTGAAAAGAAAAACAAGGGAGGCGTAAAAGATGGCAGTCATTCCAAAGAGAACTAAATATCGCCGTCCTCATCGTTTAAGATACGAAGGAAATGCTAGAGGAAATACTAAAGTTAATTTTGGTGATTATGGGTTAATGGCTTTAGAAGGTGCTTGGATTAGTCAAAGACAAATCGAAGCTGCCCGTGTAGCTATGACTCGTTATATGAAACGTGGTGGTAAAGTATGGATCAACATTTTCCCACATTTATCACTTACGAAAAAACCACTTGAAACTCGTCAAGGTAAAGGTAAAGGTGCTCCAGAATCATGGGTTGCTGTCGTTAAAAAAGGTAAAGTTATGTTTGAAGTAGCTGGAGTTAGTGAAGAAGTAGCTAGAGAAGCATTACGCTTAGCTATGCACAAACTTCCAATTAAGTGTAAGTTTGTTAAGAAAGAAAGTGGTGAAGTAAATGAAAAGTAAAGAAATAAGAGAACTTAGCGATGAAGAATTAAAACAAAAAATTGCTGAGTGTAAAGAAGAATTATTCAATTTACGTTTCAGTAAAGCCACAGGTAGTCTTGAAAAACCAGCTAGAATAAACGAACTTAGAAAGACCGTTGCACGTATGAAAACAATTTTACGCGAACGTGAATTACAAGACTAAGGAGGATATTTATGGAAAGAAAACAAGAATTAGTTGGAAAAGTAACTAGTGCTGGTAATGACAAGACTATTACTGTATTAGTAGAAACTTACACAAAAGACAAACTTTACGGAAAAAGAGCCAAATACTCTAAAAAGTATGCTGCACACGATGAAAAGAATGAAGCAGCAGTTGGAGATACCGTAAGAATCAGAGAAACAAGACCACTATCAAAAACTAAACATTTCCGTTTAGTCGAAGTAGTAGAAAAAGCAGTTATTTTATAGCTGAATGAAGGAGGAATAATATGATTCAATCAGAAAGCCGTTTAAAAGTAGCTGACAACTCTGGTGCTCGTGAGGTATTAGTAATTAGAGTATTGGGTGGCAGCAAAGTTAAAACTGGTAATATTGGAGACATCGTTGTTGCAACAGTTAAAAAAGCAACACCAAACGGAACAGTTGGCAAAGGAAAAGTTGTTAAAGCTGTTATCGTTAGAACAAAACAAGGTCTAAGACGAAATGATGGGTCTTATATTAAATTTGATGATAATGCCTGCATTATTATTAAAGATGATAAAACACCTATTGGAACTCGTGTATTTGGACCAGTCGCACGAGAACTTCGTGAAAAAGATTTTATGAAAATAGTATCACTTGCTAAAGAAGTGTTATAATCGTTTGGAGGAATAATATGAAATTAAAACAAGGAGATAAAGTAGTTGTCATTGCCGGAAAAGACAAAGGCAAAGAAGGCAAAATTATAAAAACCCTTAAAGCTGATGATAAAGTCATCGTTGAAGGTGTTAATATCGCCCATAAGCATATTAAACCAAACGGTGGACAGCAAGGAGAAATTATCGAAATCGAAAGACCAATTCATGTGTCTAATGTAATGATAGTTGATCCTAAAAGCAAAAAGGCAACGAGAATAGGACACACTACTAATAAAGATGGTAAAAAAATAAGAGTGTCAAGAAAATCTAATGAAAAGCTTGATTAATTATAGGAGATTTTATGGGAACAAATCATGTTAATAAAGCAGATGTTATATTTGGAAGCATATTAGATGAATTAGCTATGTCTCTTATAGAACAAGCTAAAGAAAAACTAGAACAAATAGAACTAAATGAAGGACAAAGCTCATTTATTGAACAAAAGCGTAATAAACTTGCAGCTCTTGAGTTTAATTATAACGCTTTCAAAAAAGAACATAAAATCATGGACATGATTTATGAAGAATATGGTGAATTAATCAATGAAATTTTATATGGTTCTAAAGAAGAATCAAAAGAAAAAGTGAAAACTATACGTCAGGAGAAAATAAGATGAGCATACTAGATCGGTTTAAAAAGAAAAAACAAACAACAAGTTCATCAAATTCAAATAAAAAAACAAGATTTATGTCTCTATCTGATTTGCATAAACAATCCGTTGATTTGAGTGTGCAAATAAAAGAGTTGGAACAACAAAATAGAGATCTTATCATTCTAACAATTTTAGTTAAAGACAAGTTAATGTTCAAGTCGGAAATGCTTAATGATCATAGTATGAGTCATTTGGAAAGAGAAGCTTCACTTTCTATGTATGACAGTGTTTACGATTTGATTCGTAGGTTATACAATATGTCCGATGAAAAGTTAGAAGAATTAAATAATCAACTAACGCCCTGTGCAGATAAGGCGATAGAAAAGCTTTTATTTAATAAAAAAATTACCCAAAATGAACATAAAATCATGGACATGATTTATGAAGAATATGGTGAATTAATCAATGAAATTCTATATGGTTCTAAAGAAGAATCAAAAGCAAAAGTTAAAACAATTAGATAAACTTGACAGAAAGGAGGGCATTAGATGAACCGCCTAAAAGAAAAATATAGTAAAGAAATCATACCTAGTTTAAGAGAAAAATATGGTTATAAAAGTGTAATGGAATTACCTAAATTAGATAAAATTGTTATCAATATGGGTGTCGGTGATGCGACAAGCAATTCTAAATTTTTAGAAGCAGCAGTAAACGACTTAAAATTAATTACTGGACAACAACCAGTAATTACAAAAGCCAAAAAAGCTATTGCCGGATTTAAAATTCGTGAAGGTCATGCAATTGGCTGCAAAGTCACTTTAAGAGGCGAAAACATGTATAACTTTTTAGATAAATTAATTAGTATTACATTACCTAGAGTAAGAGACTTTAGAGGTATTAATCCAAAATCATTTGATGGTCGAGGTAATTATACTTTAGGTCTTACAGAACAATTAATTTTCTCAGAAATAGATTATGATAACGTTGTTAAAGTGCGTGGAATGGATATCGTATTTGTTACAACCGCGAAAACTAATGAAGAAGCATTAGATTTACTAAAAGGTTTCGGTATGCCATTTAGAAAATAATAATTAGGAGGAAAATATGGCAAGAAAAAGTATGATTGTAAAAGCTAACAGAAAGCCAAAATTCAAAGTACGTGAATATACCCGTTGCCAAATTTGTGGTAGACCACATTCAGTGCTTAAAAAATATGGCATTTGCCGTATTTGCTTTAGAGAGTTAGCTTATAAAGGACAAATTCCAGGAGTTAGAAAATCTAGCTGGTAATTTGGAAGAAGAAGGGAGGATATAAATGGTAACAGATCCAATCGCTGATATGCTTACAAGAATTCGTAATGCAAATGAAATGCGATATGTTGAAGTCGAAGTACCCGCTTCAAAAATTAAAGAAGAAATTGCAAGAATTTTAAAAGAAGAAGGTTACATTAGTGATTATAAAATTACTAAAGGTGACGTTCAAAACACAATCGTGTTAAATCTTAAATATGGAAACAAAAAAGAACGTGTAATTACTGGACTTAAAAGAATTAGTAAACCAGGGTTACGTGTTTATGCAAAAGCTGATGAAGTACCACAAGTTTTAAATGGTTTAGGCATTGCTATTATGTCTACTTCTAAAGGAATTATGACAGGCAAACATGCTAAAGAACAAAAACTAGGTGGCGAAGTATTAGCTTATATTTGGTAGAAAGTGAGGACAAAAAATGAGTCGAATTGGAAATAGAATACTTACCATTCCTGAAGGCGTTACTGTTACTGCAAACGGTAATATTATTACAGTTAAAGGTCCTAAAGGTGAACTTTCTACGGAAATTAACAAAAATATTACTGTAACAGTTGATGGAAATGAAGTTAAAGTTGAAAGAAAAAGCGATGCATACAAAAATTTCCATGGAACAGCTAACGCTAATATCAATAATATGATTATTGGTGTTACTAAAGGTTTTGAAAAACAGTTAGAATCAGTTGGTGTTGGATATCGTTTTAATGTTAAAGGTAAAGAACTAGTTGTATCAGCTGGATATTCTCATCCAGTAACTGTCGAAATTCCTGAAGGCATTACTTTAGATAATCCAAGTAATACTGAGCTTACTGTTAAAGGTATTGATAAACAGTTAGTTGGCGAATTTGCTGCTAACATTAGAAAAATAAGAAAACCAGAACCATACAAAGGAAAAGGTATTCGTTATAAAGATGAACACATTATCCGTAAAGTTGGTAAAAAAGCTGCTTAAT
>CANRBD010000071.1 GCA_947628765.1 uncultured Bacilli bacterium | reverse complement strand
CATTTTAATGTATATTATTAATGTACTTATTTCGTGGATTAAAAGAACTCCATCTTTTATTCTAGGATTTAAGCGAATATAAAAGTAAAGGAGGATAAAAATGGCTTTAACAAAAGAGCAAAAAGAAAAAATTGTTAAAAAGTATGCTCGTGGTAAAGGAGATACTGGTTCAGCTGAAGTTCAAATTGCTATTCTTACTGAAGAGATTAATGAACTTACGGAACACTTAAAAACTCATATTCACGATTACCACTCAAGAAGAGGATTACTTATGAAAGTTGGTCGCAGAAGAAGCATGCTTAAATATTTGAAAGAAAAAGACGTTACAAGATATCGTGAAATCATCAAAAGCTTAGGCTTAAGAAAATAATAAATAGTAGGCACTCCTTTTTGAGTGTCTTTTATATAAGGAGGCATTATGAAAAAAGTATTTGAATTAGATTTTAGAGGAAGAAAATTAGTTGTTGAACATGGCGAAATGGCAAAACAAGCTACGGGTTCAGTCTTAGTAAGATATGGTGATACTGTCGTTTTATCAGCGGCTGTGGTTTCTAAAACGGCCAACTTACTTTCTGATTTTTTCCCACTTATGGTTTTATATCAAGAAAAATTATATTCAGTTGGTAAAATTCCTGGTGGATTTATAAAAAGAGAAGGACGTCCTACCGAAAATGCAACATTAGCGGCGCGTATGATCGATAGACCAATGCGTCCACTTTTCCCCGAGGATTTTAAACACGAAGTCCAAATTGTTAATACTGTTTTATCCGTAGATCCAAATAATTCGCCAGAAATGACCGCTTTATTCGCTTCATCACTAGCTGTATCTATTAGTAAAATTCCTTTTAATGGTCCCATTGCCAGTGTCAAAGTAGGTAGAGTTGATGGTAAATTTATCATTAATCCAACTACTGAAGAGGCTGAAAAATCTGATATTGATTTAACCGTTGCTGGTACTAAAGAAGCTATTAACATGGTTGAATCTTCAGCCAAAGAAGTAAGCGAAGATGACATGCTTGAAGCTTTAATGTTTGGTCATGAAGCGATTAAAGAATTAATTGCTTTTGAAGAAGAAATTATTGCCGAAATTGGCGAAGAAAAAATGGAATATGAAAAACTGGAAATCAGTGATGAATTAAGAAATGAAATTACTGGTCTTATCGCTGAGCCTCTTGATAAAGCTTTAAGAATCAAAGATAAATTAGAAAAATATGGAAAAATTGATGAAATAAAAGAAAATTTACTTCAAAAATATGAAACCGAAAACGAAGATTTAAAAGATGAAGAATTAAAAGAATTATTAACTAAAGTCGCTTTAGTTTTTGGGGATATTGAATACGATTTATTTAGAAAAATTGTCGTTATCGAAAAACAAAGAGCTGATGGCCGTCAAATGAAAGAAATTAGACCACTTTCAGCTGGTATTGATATCTTACCAAGAACCCATGGTTCAGCCTTATTCACAAGAGGAGAAACGCAAAGTTTATCAGTAACGACTTTAGGAGCTTTAGGCGAACATCAAATCCTAGATGGCTTAGATTTAGAAAACGAAAAAAGATTTATGTTACACTATAATTTCCCACAATTTTCAGTAGGGGAAACAGGTCGATATGGTGCTCCTGGAAGACGTGAAGTTGGCCATGGAGCTTTAGGCGAAAAAGCTTTACTTCAAGTTATTCCATCAGAAGAAGAATTTCCTTATACTATTAGAGTAGTATCCGAAATTTTAGAAAGTAATGGTTCGTCATCACAAGCTAGTATTTGTGCGGGCTGCATGAGTTTAATGGCCGCTGGTGTACCTATTAAAGCACCAGTTGCTGGTATTGCAATGGGACTTATTACCGCTGGTGATGAATATACAATTTTAACTGATATTCAAGGTATGGAAGATCACTTAGGTGATATGGACTTTAAAGTAGCCGGTACTAAAAATGGTATTTGTGCTTTACAAATGGATATTAAAATTACGGGAATTTCAAAACAAATTTTAAAAGAAGCCTTATATCAAGCTAAAGAAGCCCGTATGGAAATTTTAGATGTTATTAGTAATACTATTCCAGAGCCTCGAAAAGAAGTTAGTGAATACGCACCTAAAATGGAAACATTTAAAATTGACCCTGACAAAATTAAAGATGTTATCGGTAAAGGTGGCGATATGATTACGAAGATTATCTTAGAATCAAGTAATGTTACTAGCGTTAATGATGTAAACGCCGTTAAAGTTGATTTAGAAGATGATGGTACCGTTATTATCTATCACACCGATAAAGCTATTATTGAAGAAACTGCTAACAGAATTAAAGATGTTATTAAAGAAGTTGAACCAGATGTTATTTATACTGGTAAAGTTGTCAAGGTAGAAGACTTTGGATGTTTCGTTGAATTATGGCCTGGAACTGAAGGCTTAGTTCATGTATCACAACTTGATACAAAACGTGTTGAAAAACCAAGTGATATTGTTAAAGTTGGCGATGAAATTCTCGTTAAGTCATTAGGCTATGACAAAAAGGGAAGATTAAATCTTTCAAGAAAAGAAGCTATTAAATAGATATAGAATTTTCTATATCTTTTTTACATGTCAAAAAATGCCTAAAATAAATAGCTTTATTTATATTTAATAAAAATTGTGTTATTATTAATATAGAGGTGATAAGATGACAATTAAAGATATTAAAGCAAGAGAAATATTAGATTCACGCGGTAATCCTACAGTTGAAGTAGATGTTATTTTAGAAAATGGAATTTTAGGTAGGGCCGAAGTACCTAGTGGAGCTTCCACGGGAGAAAGGGAAGCCTTAGAATTAAGAGATGGTGGTCATAGATATTTAGGTAAAGGTGTTTTAACCGCGGTAAATAATGTTAATACAGTTATAAAAGAAGCTTTAATTGGTAAAGATGTGTTAAAGCAAAATGAAATAGATGAAATAATGTTAAAACTAGATGGCACCGAAACTAAAAGTAAATTAGGCGCTAATGCCATATTAGGTGTTTCTATGGCCGCATTAAAAGCAGCAGCCATTTTAGAAAATAAAGAATTATATGAATATATTGGCGATGGAACTACTTTGCCAGTACCAATGATGAATATTTTAAATGGTGGCATGCATGCTGATAATGGACTTGATTTCCAAGAATTTATGATTGTACCAAATGCTCAAAGTATTAAAGAAAGAGTAAGAATTGGTAGTGAAGTTTTTCACAATTTAAAAGCAGTTTTAAAAGAAGAAGGCTATAATACTAATGTCGGTGATGAAGGTGGTTTTGCCCCTAACTTTAAAACTAATAAAGAGGCTTTAGATGCGATTATAAAAGCCATAAATAAAACTGGATATACTCCAGGCAAAGATGTGAATCTAGCTTTAGATGTCGCCGCTTCAGAATTTTATCACGATGGTTATTACGATTTAAAAGGGGAGAATAAAAAACTGACAACTGATGAACTTATAAACTATTTTGAAACTTTAGTAAGCGAATATCCAATTATCTCCATTGAAGATCCTGTTGATGAAAACGATTGGGAAGGTTTTACCAAAATTACCCAAAAATTAGGTAATAAAATTCAGTTAGTCGGTGATGATTTATTTGTGACTAATAAAAAATATTTACAAAAGGGAATTGATTTACAAGCTGGCAATGCTATTTTAATTAAAGTAAATCAAATTGGAACAATTACTGAAACAATAGACACGATTAATTTAGCTAAACAAAACGGTTATAAAACTATTATCTCACATCGTAGTGGCGAAACTGAAGATACGATAATTGCCGATTTAGCTGTTGGTCTTAATTTAGGTCAAATAAAAACCGGTTCATTATCGCGAACTGATAGAGTATGCAAATACAATAGACTGCTTAGGATTGAAGAAAAGTTGGGTGATACCAATGCATAAACAAGGTTTTACATTAGTTGAACTTTTAGGTGTTATCATTTTACTTGCGGTAATAGCTTTAATCACTATTCCGATGATTAGTGGAGCGCTTAGGACTGGCCGAGAGAATGCTGATCAGCAGTTTAAAGATAATATTGTCTTGGCAACTAAAAATTGGGTCCTTGATAATAAAGGCAAAACTAAAGATAATGGTAGTTGTAATGTCACTTTGGCCATTCTTCAAAATGATGGTTATATGGATAAAAACGTTAAAGTGCCTTCAACTAAAGCTGATGTCGATGTTAATCAAATATGTGTGACAATCACATCTACTTCGAAGACTAATGGTCAGAAAAAATCTTATAAATATAGTTATGATGAAGGCTGTGCGGCGGCAAGTATGTGTTCATAAAAAAAGATGTTAACCAACTTTAACATCTTTTTTAATATCCATAATTACTGGTAAAATTATTGGCTTTCGGCCAGTATGAGTATTTACATAATTAGAAATTGTATTAATTATTTCACTTTTAATTTCCGAATAATTAACGCCAGTTTTTATCACTTCACAGATTGCATCTTTACTTAGACTTTCTAATTTTTGTAATAACTCAATATTATCATTGACCAAAACAAAGCCTCGGGTAATAATATTAGGCATACCAAGTAATTCATTATTTTTAGTATCGATATTGGCAATTACGACAATAATACCATCATTAGCCATAATTTTACGATCTTTCATAACCGCATTACTAATGTCTCCAATACGATTACCATCGACATAAACATCGCCAGCCGGAATTCTACCACCTTTTCTTACTTTACCATCTTTCATAATAAGAACATCACCATTACCTAAAATGAAAGTATTTTCCTTAGGAATGCCACATTCGATAGCTAAATCAGCGTGATTTTTAAGCATTCGATATTCACCATGAAATGGCATAAAATAAGTAGGCTTAACTAATCTAAGCATTAATTTAAGTTCATCTTGGTAACCGTGACCACTAGTATGAATATCTTTTAATACGGTATTGGTATAAACAGTAACCCCTTTTAAATATAATTTATTAATTGTTCTTGAAATACTAACCGCATTTCCAGGAATAGCTGATGATGAAAATATAACGACATCATCATCTCTTAAAGTAATTTGTTTAAAAGTTCCATCGGCGATTCTACTTAAAGCCGCTAGTGGTTCTCCTTGACTACCAGTACATAACAAACAGATTTTACTAGAAGGAAGACTATTAGCTTCTTCGGCGGAAACAAAGATATCTTTATGTTTAATATAACCGCCTTCAATCGAAATTTCGATATTGTTATTCATACTACGACCAAAGACACAAATCTTGCGTCCATGTCTCTTACAAGTATCAACAATATGTTTTAAACGATATATATTAGAGGCAAATGTTGCAATGATGATACGGGTATTATGGCGACTAAATAATTCCTCTAAGGCATCGTCTACTTTGGTTTCACTATTACTAAATCCAGGGTTTAAAGCATTAGTACTATCACTCATAAGTAAGGTAACCCCTT
>CANRBD010000070.1 GCA_947628765.1 uncultured Bacilli bacterium | reverse complement strand
AGTAAATATTAATTAAAATAAATAAAAACCCTTGGCAAACAAGGGTTAAATATTAAAAGGAGCAAGTGGTGTAGATATTTACAACCACTAATTGGAATAAAAATTAACTGTCATTAAAATTATACTATGATTTTAACAATTTTCAAATATTTTTTCACATTTAAAAGATATTCAATTTCTCATATTAGTTTATTTATGTGGAAGCAGTTGCAGTAGTCATCTAGTTCATAATAATATAATGCTTTTGTATCTTTATCATAAATGACAAGAGTATAATTAACTAAATATCAGATTTTGAAATTATTACAATTACATTAAACTCCTTTTTTGTTTATTGTGATATAATAAATAAAAAGTTCTTGAAAGGAATTCTATAATGATAAAAATATTGTTAGATACTAATTTATTGATATACAGAGAAGACCACTCTATAATTGATGATAAAGTATTAGAACTTACAAAAGTACTTTATGATTCAAACAAATATAAAATAGTAATTCACCCAATGACTATGGAAGATATAAGTCATATTAAAGACTCAAAGGAGAGAGATATATTTTATAGTAAGGTTAAAATTTACGAAGCTATAGAAAGACCACCAAAAGCAACAGATAATTTTAATAACCTGGTTGGATGTTCAAAATTGCCCAATGATCTAATTGATAATAATTTGCTATATGCAGTTTATAAGGATTGTGTTAGCTATTTAATTACTAATGATATCAAATTAAGGAATAAAGCCAAAAAAATAAATATAAATGACAGAGTACTTAGTATTGAAGAAGCAATAAATTTATTTAAACCTATTGAAGAAAAAGAAACTAGGACTCCAGCATTTATAAATCATGAGTATTTATATAATATCGAACTAGAAGATAATTTTTTTGATTCGCTAAAGGCTGATTATAAAGGATTTGAAAATTGGTATAAGAAAAAATCTCGTGAAGGCGGGAAAGCATATATTACTAGATATCCAAATAATAAAATTGGTTCTTTTCTAATGTTAAAAGTAGAAACTGAAAATGAAGACTATTCAAGCTTTAAAGAACCGTTTAAAAAGGATATACGATTAAAAGTGGCAACATTCAAGGTAGCTAATACAGGAAATAAAATTGGTGAAAGTTATATAAAAATTATTGTCGAAGAGGCTTTAAAAAATAAAGTTAATGAAATATATGTTACTATTTTTGAAAAACAAGAGGCTTTGATAAACCTTCTTTCTGAATATGGCTTTGTTCAAAAGACTACAAAAATGACGGAAAGAGCAGACGGAAGTTTGGAAAAAGAGTTAGTTTTTGTAAAAAGTATGAATGATAATACATATCCAAACTTTGACTGGTCAAATAGAAATACATTTATTGTACCAATTCAACAACGATATCATGAAATGTTATTTCCTGAATCAGAAATATCCACTCAACTTTCTTTGGAAGACCTTAAAGGAGTTAATACCTACGCGAATGCGATTAAAAAAGCATATATTTGTAAAGCACAAACGCAACAAATAAAACCTGGCGATATTCTACTTTTCTATGCTAGTGAAAATAAAAGAAGTATTACTACTATAGGTATAGTGGATAATGTATTTAGCCAATTTACGACGCCAGAAGATTTATATGCTATGGCAATTAAAAGAACGGTTTATTCATTAGAAGAAATTAAAGCAAACTTTAAATCTAACTCAAAATTAATACTTTTTAAATATTATAAAACGCTAAAAGAACCGATAACATATAATAGTTTGATAGAAAATCAATTATTAAAGAATGTTCCAATCTCTATAGTAAAAGTTGATTCAAATCTAGCAAAAAAGATGATAAATATTTAAAAAGAAAATATAAATAATCAATTTTTGTGATATAATGGTTGTAAAGATAGGAGGTTATAGCATGTGTACTATATTATTACCTATTAAACCGGAATATGCAAATAAAATTATTAATCAAACTAAACTATATGAATATAGAAAAAGTATATGTAAAAGAGATATAGACAAAATTGTTATTTATAGTACCTCCCCAGTGAAGAAAGTTATAGCCGAAGTTGAAGTGAAATCTGTAATATCAAATACTCCCAATAAGCTATGGGATGAAACAAAACAATATTCTGGCATTTCAAAAACTAAATACATGAAATATTTTGAAAATAAAGACATTGCCTTTGCCTATGAATTAGGGAAGGTTATCACGTATGAACATCCAAAAAAATTAGAAGATATTGGAATAAACTATTATCCGCAGTCATATATATATTTATAAATTAAAAAGTAGGGTGGAATAAAGGGATAAGCAAATATATCTCCTTTTTTTTGAATCGTGATTTTATTTCGTCAAACGCATAATATTTTTTATAAATTGTATAAAATATGAAATTTGCTTAAAAGGTGTTATAATATATATGAAATGGAGGTTTTACTATGGATGCAGCTGAAAGAATATTAAAAGAAATAGAAACACCAGAAGGACAGAAAAAACTAAGCAAATGGGTGGAAGAGTATATTGAAGGTGAAAAAATTAAAAATGAAAATATTAAGGTCATGATGTCTAATACAAATTATTTAGATTGGCTTTGCAAGTTTACTCAGGATAAAGAAGGGTTTTCGGATGATGATTGGCTATATTTTCCAGAACAAATAAAAGACGCTGATAAAGAAAATGTTGAAAAATTATGGTTATTTTATGAAGGCATTGATAAGTATGCAGAGTCCAATTATATTTATCCATTCCAATGTGAATTTGGTAATTTTTATAAAATTAGATTAAATGAAAAAGGATTTAAAATTGGAACTTTAATAGGTCAAGGGACAGTATTTTTTTGTAAAAAAATTGCAGTTAAAAATGAACAAGAATTTATTGATTTTAATGATATTATAAATGGCAAAAAGCGTGAAAAAGTTGATCAAATTCGTACAAGTTTAGATTCTTTATCGAATATGGTTTTAACAGCTTATGAGAGTGGTGTTCCAATAGAAGCAATAACTTATACATTAGAAAATACAATAAAAGAAATAATTTTCCCAAAAGAGAATAAATCAAAATCACTGATAAAAAAATAAAATCTTCTATTTAGATAATTGACATCATAATTATTAGAGTAAAGATAGTCATTTATTTCATTATTATATTACATACTTTAATGACCTATCTTTTTTAAATAGAAAAAAAACTAACATTTTTGTTAGCATTTATTACTCTCGAAATTTCAAAAGTTCGAGTTTCTTATCAATGGAGCAAGTGACCGGAATCGAACCGGCATCTTAGCCTTGGCAAGGCCATATACTAACCGTTGTACTACACCTGCATAAAAGAACTTTTAAAGTTCTTTTTAATTATATAATATATTTTTAAGATTGTAAAGCTTTTTTTATTCTTTCTTTAATTCTTTCTGGGCCCAAAAGACGCATAATTTCGAATAAATCAGGAGTCATTGATTTTGATGTTAAAGCAACTCTGATTACCATACTGATATCGGTAATGCTTCCTTTATACTGATCAGGGTTTTCTTTATAATCTTTCATATTGCTGGCAAAGCCTAATTTTTCGGCTAATTGCTGCATATTCATAAACCAATTATCTTTGTCATCATTCATATTATAATATTCATTTAAATAAGTATTTAGAATTAATTCGATGTCTTTTTTATCAGTAATATTTTGCCATTCATAATTAGGATTAGTAAATAACTCATCATACATATACCACATTTGATTTTTAACATCACCAAAATAGGCAATGTCTTTTCGTGGTTTCTTTTGTTCTCTTTCAATATTAAAGATTTGGATACTGTAATCTTTATATTTTTCTAGTAAGGAAGCGAAATCTTTATCGTATATTTTCGCATGTTTTAAAGCTAAATCATAAACTTCTTCAGCTTTTAATTTACTGATATAATTTTTTGAAATATTAATCAACTTATCATAATCAAATAAAGTTCCGCCAGTGCTCATCTTTTTAAAGTCAAGTTCAAATTCATTAGGATTTTTATCTTTGTTTTGTTCCATCCACATTTCAAAATTTGAATTAGCTACAGTTTCCAAATAAAGCATGATAGCTTCGTTAGGAATGCCTTTTTCGTGATAAAAACTAATAGCGGCTTCTTTGTCTTTACGTTTGGATAATTTTCTTCTAGTACCATTATCATCAACCATTAAAGGTGAAATATGAGCATATTTTGGTACCTTAAATCCTAACATAACAAATAACTGTGTATGAATTGGAATACTAGAAAACCATTCATCACCACGAATAACATGAGTTGTGTGCATTAAATGATCATCAACGGCATGGGCAAAATGATAAGTAGGCAGACCATCTGATTTAATAATTGGAATATCCATATCATTTTCCGGTAAATCAGCTTTACCTTTAATTAAATCTTTAAATTTAAATTTGTGATTAAAGTTACCATTGGATTTTAATCTAATGATATATTTTTCGCCGTTATTTATTTTTTCTAAAGCTTCTTCCATGGTTAGATGGCGGCATCTGGCCCATCTACCATAATAACCGATACGATCTTTATATTTTTCCTGTTTTTCTTTATCCTTTTTGGAATCTTCTTCAGTGCAGAAGCAAGGATAAGCTTTGTCTTCAATGATTAATTTTTTGGCAAAAGCATGGTAAATATCTTTTCTTTCACTTTGGGTGTAAGGGCCATAAGAACCTTTATCACCACTAGGAGTAACGCCTTCATCAAACTTAATATCGAATTTTTCTAAGTCATTTATGATTTTATTAACACCATCATCAACAGTTCTTTTTTGATCGGTATCTTCAATACGAAGGAAAAATACACCATCTGTTTGTTTCGCCATTTTGCTGGCGATAAAAGCCGAGTATAAAGCTCCAATATGAATAAATCCAGTTGGACTTGGTGCATATCTAGTAACAATCGCTCCTTCTTTTAAATCTCTTTCAGGATATAGTTTTTCATAATAATCGCTATCGTGTTTAACATTAGGCAGTAAAATATCCGCATATTCTTCTCTAGTCATATAAATCCCCATTTCCATACATTATTCTACCATAGATTTCTATTTTAATCACTATTAAAAAATAAAATCTTCAAAAAGATTTTATTTTTAGCACGTTTTAAGTAATTCTTTAAAACATCTAATGTGCATTTGTTCATCTTCAATAATCCGGTACAATAAATTTTTAACATATTTGTCATCGATAATACTGATGTGATATAAATAATTTTGAATTGCTTCTTCTTCAATTTTAATATCACTTAACAGCATATCCCTAATATTAGTGTCGTAATTTACAAAACTCGAACTAAAATAAGTTAAGTAATTACAAGATTTTTCCCGAAATTTAAATTTAGGTTCTAAACCTAATAACTTGATAGTTTCACCTAAAAGTTCTAAATGACGCATTTCCACGGCGGCAATACCTTTTAAAGTATCGGAAAATTCCTTATGAGTATTAAATTTATCAAAATGCTGGAAAATATACTGATGAATAGCTGTGTCTTCGCTAATAGTACCGG
>CANRBD010000069.1 GCA_947628765.1 uncultured Bacilli bacterium | reverse complement strand
TTCCCATTTACTGGTTATATTAGTTGTTCCTGTTATATTTAAGTTTGTTAAAAAGGCTCCATATGCCACTGTCATTATACATACTATGGTTATTAACCCCATTATTATATATTTCTTATTATTGTTCCTAGTCATAATATAACTACCCTCCAATTATATTTTAGTCATATTATGACTAAAAGTCAATAGTCATTTAATAACTATTGTAAAATGATGGAAACGATAGGAGTGTTTTTTGTGAAGAATAGACTAAAAGATTTAAGAGAAGATAAAGATTTAACCCAAAGTGTTGTTGCTAAAATAATTAATATATCCCAAACTAATTACAGTAAATATGAACTTGGTAAAATCAATATTCCGATTGAAACCTTAGTTAAACTAGCAGATTTTTATAATACTAGTATAGATTATTTAATCGGTCGCACGAATAATAATGTTCCTTATACTGATATCAAATCAAGAAAATAATCTAAAGTGATTATTTTTTTTCTAATTAAAAAGCATAGAACTTGGTTCTATGCTAAAATTTTCTTCTAATAAAATATCTTATAATCAGTACTTCAAAAATGATATAAACAATTAAATAAATAACCATCAAAATTTCATTGAAAACGCCTAGATCAAAACTATTTAAAATAGTTGGTATATCAGATGGAACGACACCTAGAAAACTAAAGGCATCACTACGTAAATAATTCATTTTTAAATAAGTAATAATTCTTAAGAAAATATCTACAATTACGATAAAATAAATACTGGCATTAAAGTTTTTAAAAAAGAAGATAACGGCTGCTAGAGCAACTAAGAAAATTATAAGTTGAATTGTCATTTTATCCCTCCTACTATTTTTGCAAATTCATTGGTAAAATCATTTACTTTATTGATGTTATAAAAATATATAGTTATAACTTTTGTTTGATTATTTTTAAACCTAAAAATATTATAATTAGTTAAGTCCAAAACTATTTTATTAACCACATTATCTTTTTTATATATATCAGCAATAACATTATATGTCATAGCGGTAGTTAAATCGGCATCAGTATCGATTTCATATAAATTAATAAACCGATCTAATGGAACTAAATATCTAGTATAATTATCATTATTAGTTCCTTCTAAATGGCTTAATAAATTATTAAGCATTTTAGGTGTAATTTTTAAAATGTCTAAATCTAAATCTTGCTTAATGGCCTCATTACCATTTATTTGATATACATTTTTATCATAATAATATCTTTTATTATTCCAAATAAATTCTTGTTTATCATCATAGGCTTGACCATATATTTCTTGTTTATTATCAGAATAACTAAATTCATAGCTATACATATTTTCAAAATTAGAATTTGATGTTTCCTTTTTAGAATCTGTTACTGTAGGCGCTGACAATCTTAAAAAGAAAATCAAAGCGACAATAAAAATAAGCCAAAAAGTTAATACAATAATATCGTGAGTTTTAGGATTTTGCCAAAGCTCTTTTATTTTTTGATATTTTTCATTTTCCCTTATTCTTTTAAACATACGTCACCTACTTAAGTATTTTTCCAATTAAATCCTTATGACCATTTATAAAATTAGAAGCAGGCATTTTGCTTTTACCAGCCGGCTGAATCTCGGTAAAAATTATTTCACCATCAGAGGTCTTTACTCCAAAGCCATCTTTATATAAAGAAGTAATTTCGCCTATTTGAGCCTGATTAAAACTTTTTTCACTAAAACGGCATGACCATACTTTCATTATTTGATCATCTAATAAACAGTAAGCTCCAGGAAAAGAATTTAAACCTCTAATTTGATTATTTATCGCTTTTTGGGTTTTGTTAAAATCAATTTTTTCATCTTCTCTTTTAATAACGTAAGCATATGTTACTTCATCTTCATTTTGTTTAATTCGCTTATTAGTTCCCTTTAAAATACTAGGTAAAGTTTCAAGTAATAAGTTTTTACCCATTTCACTTAATCTATCATGAAGACTAGAGGCTGTATCAAAATCCGTAATTTTAGTTTCACTAGTACTGATAATATCACCATCATCCATACCTTCAGCCATATACATCACGGTAATTCCTGTTTTATCATAACCATCGATAATGGCATGATGAATAGGCGCTCCTCCACGTAATTTGGGTAGTAACGAAGCATGCACATTAATACAACCTAATTTAGGAATATCTAAAAGTTCTTTAGGTAAAATTTGCCCATAAGCACAAGTAATAATAATATCGGGATTAATACTTTTAATATCCGCAATAATTTCTTTTATTTTATTTGGTTGCATACATAAAATGTTATTTTTTAAAGCGACCTTTTTAACTGGCGATGGTCTAAGCTCACCCTTTCGGCCAAAAGGTTTATCTGGCTGAGTTACTACAGCTTTTACTTTATAATTTTGAATCAAGCCTTCTAAAACTGGAACACTAAAATCAGGAGTGCCCATAAAAATTATAATTGGATCTATATTCATAGTTTAGTCTCCTTTATTTTTACTCTATATATCATTTTATCATAAATAAAATAAAATAACTACAATTTTAAAGGATTTAAATCGACTTCTACTCTTACTTTATTATTTGTCTTATATTTATCATTGATAAATTCTAAATTTAAAGCGATTTCACTTGTCTTTTTAAATTTAATAATGATTCCCACATAATAAATATTATTAAGTTTTGGAATATTAGCGGCACTAGGTCCTAAAATAATTTTATCCTTAAGTTCTTTTCTTAAATAATAGGAAATTTTATCGGCTTCATCAAAAACTGTATTTTCATCTTTACCACTTATTTTAATAAGACAAAGATTATAATAAGGTGGATATTTTAAAGCTTTTCTAATTTTTAATTCTTCTTTATAAAAACTTTCATAATCATGCCTACTAGCAGCAATAATACTATAGTGGTTCATATTAAAGCCTTGAATAATAACTTCGCCTTTTTTGTCTCCTCGTCCAGCTCTACCAGCGACTTGATTTAAAAGTTCAAAAGTTCTTTCGGCACTTCTAAAATCTGGGACATTTAAAGAACTATCACCATTAATAACTGCGACTAATGTAACATTCGGAAAATCTAATCCTTTAGAAATCATTTGGGTTCCTAATAAAACATTGTATTTGCCATTTTTAAAATCATTGATAATTCGCGCATGAGCACCTTTATTTCTCGTCGTATCAATATCCATACGCACAACTTTAGCTAGCGGAAAAGTGTCTTCAATTAAAGCTTCTAATTTTTCTGTGCCCATTCCTAAAGCATTGATGTTTTCACTGTGACAATTAGGACACTTTAAAAGTTTAGGGGCTTTATAATCACAATAATGACAGCGCATACTATTAGTACTTTTATGATAAGTAAGGGGAATATCACAGTTAGGGCATTTATGGGTATAGCCACATTCTTTACAGCTAATAATTGTCGAATAGCCTCTACGATTTAAAAGAACAATAACTTGCTCATTTTTATTAAGTCTATCTGTCATTTGCGCTATAAATTCAGAAGAAAAAACACGATTACCTTTTTTAAACTCATCTTTCATATCAATTAAAGTAACTTTGGGCAAATTATTATTAATGCGACTTTTCATTTCTAACAGTTCATAAACCCCGGTCTTGGCACGAGTATAACTTTCAATACTTGGAGTAGCACTACCTAAAACAAGGGGAATATTATATCTTCGTGCCCGCCAAATAGCAACATCAATAGCACTATATTTAGGCATATTTTCTTGCTTATAAGTAGATGAATGTTCTTCATCAATGATAATTAATCCTAAATTAGTAAAAGGCGCAAAAACAGCACTACGCGCACCAATAACTATGGAAACTTCTTTGTTTTCGATTTTTCGCCATTCATCGTATTTTTCGCCATCGCTAAGTGAACTATGTAAAATGGCTACCACTTTACCAAAATGCTTTTTAAAAATACTAACCATTTGCGGGGTTAAACTGATCTCTGGCACTAGTAAAATAGCTTCCTTGTTTTCCTTTAAAACTTTTTCAATTAGTTTAATATAAACTAAAGTTTTCCCCGAACCAGTAACACCATGTAATAGATAAGGTTTAAAGGTATTCAATTTTATTTTTTGAATAACTTCTTTTTGACTATCAGTTAAAGGATAATCTAGTTTTTCAATTTTTTCTTCTTCATCTAAACGATATACTTCTTCTTTAATTTCTTTGATATAACCTTTATTTAATAAATCTTTAACAATATAAGCGGAAATGTTGGTGGCATCTTTTTTTAAAACTTTTTTATTCTTTTTAATAAAATCATAAACTTCTTTTTGTTTTTCAGTTTTTAAATTAGCCTCTTTTGCAACGACTAAATAACTGATATATTTTTTATTTATTTGAAAACCACTTTTAGCTTTTAAAGCTTTAGGTAGCATAGTTTGATAAACCGAAGCCAAAGATGATAAAGTTTTTTTACTAATGTATTTGCCTAAATGGACCATTTCTTCATTGATAACTGGTTTATCATCGATAACGGCAATAATGTCTTTCACTTGATAAGCAAAACTACCACTTGGCAAAATATTTAAAACAAAGCCTTCTAGTTTACGATTGCCAAAAGGTACTAGCACTCGAACACCAATTTGGACATGCATGCCTTCAGGTATTTTATAAGTAAAAGTTTTATCAACAGCTTTCGCTTTTATTTCAATTAAGACTTCAGCAAACACTTTATCACCACCTTGCTTATAATTTTATTTTATCAAACGATTGTTTGTGTGTCAATGATAGTTTTTTATGTTATAAAAAAACGCATTATTTTAATGCGTCTATAAGTTCAGCCTTTTTCATGGTTGTATAACCTGAAATGCCTTTATCTTTAGCAAGGGCTTTAAGTTCAGCTACTGTTAATTTTGAAATATCTTCTTTAGGAGAAGTTTCCTTAGCTACAGTTTTCTCCTCTTTTTTTGTATCTGCTTTTTCTTCTTTAACTTTTACAGTTTTTTCATTTAAAGCTTTTTTAGCGGTTTCAACTAAACCAGCAAAAGTTTTTGGATCATCAATGGCAATTTCTGAAAGCATTTTTCTATTGATTTCAATACCAGCTTTTGATAAACCATTAATAAACTGTGAATAGCTAATATCATTTTGTCTACATGCAGCATTGATTCTGGTAATCCATAATTTTCTAAAATCTCTTTTTCTTTGTCTTCTGTCACGATAAGCATACATTAATGAATGTCTTACTTGTTCTTTAGCTGTTTTATATAATTTATGTTTACTTCCAAAATAACCTTTAGCTTGTTTTAAAGCTTTTTTATGACGGGTACGGCTTATAGTACCACCTTTAACTCTTGTCATTTATATTCCTCCTTTATTATTTTAAAATGTCTTTAACTCGCTTAACGTCTGAATTAGTCATTTCAGATTCATGGTGTCTTCTTCTTCTTGAAGCATTACTTCTATGAGTTAATTTGTGATTTTTGTTAGCTGGTTGGTACTTATAAGAACCACCTTTTCTTTTTTTGATAACTTTTGATAACCCTTTATGAGTTTTATTTTTAACTTTATTAGCCATAATATTCCTCCTATTTTTCTTTAATTGGTGCCAGCATCATTGTCATAAAACGACCATCCA
>CANRBD010000068.1 GCA_947628765.1 uncultured Bacilli bacterium | reverse complement strand
TGTTCGGCTCTTCCTTGTTTATCTGTTTGGGTTACATTTGTTATTAATATTTCCCATTTACTGGTTATATTAGTTGTCCCACTTATATTTAAGTTTGTTAAAAAGGCTCCATATGCCACTGTCATTACACATACTATGGTTATTAACCCCATTATTATATATTTCTTATTATTGTTCCTTTTCATGTTTACATCTCCTTCTTATAATCATGTTTGCTTTCCGTTTATGACTTAACGCCATATTTTATTATATTATATTACGGCGATACGCCATATGTCAAGGTCTTTTTATGCCAATTTGTCATAATATAAATGAGGTGAAATGTATGATAGGGAAAATAATCAAGTATATGAGAAAAGAGAAAAATTTAAAACAAGATGTATTAGGGAAACTGTTAAATATTGACCAAACTACTTTGTCTGGTTATGAAACACAAAAAAGAACGGTTAGTTTTGAAATGATGGAAAAAATTGCGAAAGAATGTGGCTTTGAAGTGTGTTTTATTAATAAAAAAACGGGACAGCAGTTCACTGCCAGTGATTTAAAAAGAAAAGATTTATAAATATGGATTATATAATTCGTATTTTTTATATAAAAGATTAATAACAATAGTAAAAAACGTGATATAATTTATAAGGAGGGTGGTTTTAAATGGATTATGATGTAGTAATTATAGGGGCGGGGCCAGCGGGATTATTTACGGCTTACGAACTTATAACTAAAAATAGTAAATTAAATATTTTATTATTAGATCAAGGAAGATTTGCTCACAATCGTAATTGCCCAATGAAAAAAACGCAAAAATGCGTTAATTGCCCAACATGCAATGTCTTATCTGGCTATGGCGGTGCAGGGACATTTTCTGATGGCAAATTAAACTTTATACCTAAAATCGGCAAAAGTGATTTATTTAAATATATGGATGAAGATGCAGCCTATAAACTAATTGATGACTGTGAAGAAATTTTTAAAAAGTTTGGTATGGATAGTGATGTTTATCCTTCTAATATGGATGAAGCTTTAAAAATCAAAAGTAAAGTAGCTTTATTAGGAGCCAGGCTATTACTTATCAAACAAAAACATTTAGGTAGTGATCATTTACCTAAATATATTGAAACATTTACGAACTTTTTAATTGAAAAAGGTGTTCACGTAAAAGAAGAGGTAGAAGTTACCGATGTTCATAGTAAAGCTAAAGATAAACATGAAGTAGTGTGCTTAGAAAAAGGGAAAAAGACTTCTTACATGGCTTCTAAAGTGGTGGTTGCCCCTGGCAGGACCGGCGCTAAATGGATTCAACAATTAGCTGATAAATATAAAATACCATATTTATCTAAAAGTATTGAAATTGGTGTTAGAGTTGAAGTAAGAAAAGAAATCATGGAACAAATTTGTAATGTTATTTATGATCCGACTATCTTTATTCATACCGATACCTATGGTGATGAAATCAGAACATTCTGTACTAATCCTGGAGGCTTTGTGGCCAAAGAAAACTATTATGGTTATATCTGCGTTAATGGTCATGCTTTAAAAGATGTCAAATCAAATAATAGTAACTTTGCTTTTATTAGTAAAGTAAACTTAACTGAACCAGTCACTAATACTCGTGAATATGGTGAGAGTATTGCGAGAATTGCAAACGTGTTAGGTGATGGAAAACCAATTATTCAAACTTTAAAAGATTTAAAACAATCAAGACGTAGTGAATGGCATCGTATTGAAAAAGGTTTTATCACGCCAACTTTAAAAGATTGTGTAGCTGGGGATTTAGCTTTAGTTCTGCCACACCGAATCATCACAAATATCATTGAAGGACTAGAAAAATTAGATGAAATCATTCCGGGTGTTAATAATGGTGAAACTTTATTATATGGCCCTGAGATAAAATTCTTTAGTAATGAAATTGAAACCAATAATAAATTTAAATTAGAAGACTATGATGTTTACTTTATCGGAGATGGCGCTGGTAAAGCTGGAAATATTGTTACTGCTGCCGCTACTGGGTTAGTCGCAGCTAGAGACATCTTAGAAAATCAAAAATAACCTATATTTTGCAAAAATATTACTATTGTATATTTAAAATCAAATAATATTTTAAACGAAGAAGCCAATAAAAAAACAAAAATTAAACACAAAAATGTCAAGACTAGTCAACAACTGACAAGCAAAAGTCATACATAAAATAAAAATATTTTCACATAATAACAATGCATAAGCATTGTTATTTTTTTGGAGGAAAATATGGAAAAAAGAGAAATTGTTAAAAGATTAGTCAGTCAAAAATTAGATGAAAAAAATAGAGACGAATTAATTGAAATGGTAGTGAACAATCCAATCGCGGTTGATGTTGATAAAGAAGAGGAAGAAAATATCACTTTCGGTGAAAAGATGGCCGATAAAATTTCAGCCATTGCCGGTAGCTGGTGGTTTATTCTATTTTTTATTCTCTTCCTAATTTTTTGGGTTATCTTAAATGTTTATCTTTTAGAAGTTAAAATCGATCCTTATCCTTTTATTTTACTTAACTTAGTTTTATCATGCGTAACGGCTGTTCAGGCACCTATTATTATGATGAGTCAAAATAGAGATGCGAAAAAAGACAGCTTGCGAAATCAAAATGATTATATAATCGATTTAAAAAGTGAACTTATTTTAGAAGATTTACATCGTAAATTAGAACTTATATTAAAAAATCAAAGTAAACTTTTAGAAATTTATGAAAAAGAAAAAGAGGATTAAACCTCTTTAATAACAAATTCATCATTATATATATCAATCGTGACTTTAGAATTAAATTTAATTTTGTCGTTGATAATCGCGCCGGCAATTAAACTTTCAATATTACGGCTTATATATCTTTTAATTGGTCTCGCCCCATATCTTTCATCATATGCATGATCAATTATATATTCTTTAGCTTTATCAGTTAATGATAAAGTTATTTTTTTGTCTTCAAGTCTTGCTTCGACTTCTCCTATAATTTTTTCTAAAATATCATAAACGACATCTTTTGAAAGCGAGTTAAAGACAATAATTTCATCTAAACGATTGATAAATTCGGGTCTAAAGGTGTGTTTTAATTCATTCATAACTAAATCATGACTATTTTCGCTATTTTCAAGAATATACTCACTACCTAAATTAGAAGTCATAATAATGATAGTGTTTTTAAAATCAACTGTACGACCTTGCGAATCGGTAATGCGACCATCATCTAGGATTTGTAGTAAAATATTGAAAATATCTTTATGAGCTTTTTCGATTTCATCAAATAAGACAATACTATATGGATTACGTCTAACGGCTTCAGTTAATTGTCCACCATCATCATAACCTACATATCCTGGAGGCGAACCAATTAATCTAGCCACGGAATGACTTTCCATATATTCACTCATATCAATACGAATCATGTGACGTTCATCATCGAATAGTTCATAAGCTAAACTACGGGCAATTTCAGTTTTACCAACTCCCGTTGGTCCTAAAAAGATAAAGGAACCAATGGGGCGATTTGGATCTTTAATGCCAGCACGCGCACGAATAATTGCTTCACTCACTAAATGAATAGCTTCATCTTGACCTTTGACGCGTTTTTGTAAATTTTCTTCTAAGTGGATTAATTTTTCTTTTTCCCCGCCGACTAATTTATTAATTGGAATATGGGTCCATTTAGAAATAATTGAAGCGATTGATTCATCATTAACTGTATCACTTAAAATAGCTGATTTGTCTTCTTTTCTTAAAGCTTCAAGTTCTTTTTGTAATTGTGGTAAAGTTCCATGTCTTAAACGAGCGGCCGTTTCTAAATCATATTTAGCTTCAGCTCTTTCAAGTTCATGATTTGCTTGTTCAATTTCTTCTTTTTTCTTATTTATTTTATTATTAATATTTTTTTCTTCTTCCCAGTCAGCTCTTAAAGTCTTTTCTTTTTCTTTTAGTTCACTAAGTTTAGTATCAATCTCAGCTAGTCTATTTTTAGAAAGTTCATCTTTTTCTTTTTTTATAGCTTCCTTTTCAATCTCAAGTCCCATTATTTTTCGAGTTAAAGTATCTAATTTAGTAGGTACAGATTCCATTTGAACTTTAATAGTTGCGCAGGCTTCATCGACTAAATCGATGGCTTTATCTGGTAAAAAGCGATCAGTGATATATCGGTCTGATAAAGTAGCGGCGGCCACTAACGCATTATCCTTAATATTAACGCCATGATATACTTCAAACCTTGGTTTAAGTCCACGTAAAATGGTAATCGTATCAGCGACAGTTGGTTCATTTACTTGGACTTTTTGAAAACGTCTTTCTAAAGCGCCATCTTTTTCGATATATTTACGATATTCATTTAAAGTCGTAGCTCCGATACAGTGAATTTCCCCGCGCGCGAGCATTGGCTTTAACATATTACCGGCATCCATCGCCCCTTCAATAGCGCCAGCCCCAACAATCATATGAATTTCATCGATGAACATAATAATCTCGCCATCGGAATCTTTAACTTCTTTTAGGACAGCTTTTAAACGATCTTCAAATTCACCGCGATATTTCGCGCCGGCAATTAAAGCCCCCATATCTAATTCCCAAACGTGTTTGTTAAGTAAACTATTAGGCACATCACCTTTAACAATACGGGCGGCTAAGCCTTCGACAATCGCCGTTTTACCGACTCCAGGTTCGCCGATTAATACGGGATTATTTTTTGTTTTTCTTGATAAAATACGGGTAATACTACGAATTTCTTCATCTCGGCCGATAACGGGGTCGACTTTATTGGCTTTGACACTTTCCGTAATATCGCGTCCATATTTTTCTAGTGGATTTTGTAGATTTTCTTCATATCCAGTTTGTTCATTCATAAGTATCCCTCCTTTATTATTATATACCGCTCAATAACCATTATACTCATCTTTTAGCACTTGTCAAGTAGGAGTGCTAAAAAAGGAAATAGACAAGGAAGAAAAATCGTGTTATACTCATAAGAGAGAGGCGGATTTTATGGAAAAGTTAAGTAATCGAACAGTGGTTATTATTGGTTTTTTAGCTATTGGCATTGGTATTTTCTTGCTTACTTATGATTATTTTACTGGCAAAAAAGAAAAAGCCTATGAAAAAATAAATATCTCACTATACAGTGAACAAGATGGAGAAAAAATTGACAATACACCACAAAATATTGCTGCTGCCGATATAAGTACAACTGTAGAGCCTAGTAATGGGGGACAGTATTTAGGTATTTTAAAAATTGATAAAATTAATCTTGAACAAGGTTTTTATGATAAAGGTAATCCCCTTAATAATGTTGGGAAATCTGTAACTTTACTAGATCCATCTAATTATCCCAATCAAAAAAATGGTAATACCATTTTAGTTGCACACTCAGGTACGAGTTATTTAGGCTATTTTAGGAATTTGTATCAATTAAATAAAGGCGATTTGGCCACTATTAAATATAAAGGTAATACTTATGTTTATAAAATAGTCAATATTTATAATGAAAATAAAGATGGTGATGTTATGATTTATCGTAATAAAAATAAAACTACTTTAACCTTAATAACTTGTACTAAAAATAGTAATACCTTGCAGACAATTTATATTGCGGAATTGCAGTAAAAACAACCCTAGGGTTGTTTT
>CANRBD010000067.1 GCA_947628765.1 uncultured Bacilli bacterium | reverse complement strand
TTGCTTCGGCAAACCTAATTAAAACATCTTTACCAAGATTTGTATGGGCCATTTCTCTTCCTTTAAAACGTACAGTTACTTTAACTTTATGTCCTTTTTTTAAGTATTTAGAAGCATTAATAACTCTCGTATTAAAGTCATGAACATCGATAGACACTGATAAACGATATTCTTTAATATCTAAATTCGCTTCTCTTTGTCTTTTCATATTCTCTTTTTGCTTTTTCTTTTGGTCATACTTATAACGGTTATAGTCCATAATTTTACAAACTGGTGGAACGCCTTTAGGATTAATAAGCACTAAATCGAGTCCCGCATAAGATGCGAGCGTTAGAGCATCCTTAATTGGTTTTACTCCAAGTTGTTCTCCATTTGGACCAATGACCATTACTTCTTTGGCATGTATTTGTTCATTAATGAATAAATCTTTATCTTTAGCGATACTAGACACCTCCATAAAAAAGTGAATACAAGAGTATCCACTTTATGCTTATAATAGTTTGACTATATTAGGCATTTACCCATCACTAATTGGCAATCGGGTGAGAAGTGGATACTTCTTCTTTCCTTTTTCAATTTCGTTTTTAATTATACATATTTATAATATGTTTGTCAAGATTTTTTTATTCTTTAAATTAAATATATAAATTTAGGCAAATTTATGGACTTTTACAAATCGTTTTTCTTTAGGGGCTCCTTTAGATAGATAATATTCTCGATTGCCAATAATGTGCTTTTGAACAACCGAAACTTTTGATTTTTCACCTAAAGTAGGAATACCAATATATTTTGTCTCTAAAATATAAGGTAATTTAAATTTGCCTAAATGAGCATTATAATTTGTTTGATAAACTTCAGAGTCTAATAATAAATCTCGATTGGTTCTTATATATAAATCATTTAAAGCACTAGATAAATAGTCTAAATCGTCTAAAGCATAGTCATGTTCATCCATCGCTAATGAACAATATTTTTTAGTGATCCATGCTAGTGCTACACCGGCTGGAAAGGTAACAGTCATAAATTCGATTGGCATATGGCATGCGAGTGCGGCTAAATTAACCACCGCTGACCCGGCTAAAGCTGTTTTATTACATTTTTGTAAACTATAACCATATTTAGCTTCATTAATACGGTCAATTAAATCATAGTTGACAATTATTTCCATTATTATCCCCTCTTTTCAAATAAAACGCCCTTATTTTACTACAGCTTATTTTATTTGTCAATTTCGCCTTATGGGAATTTTTTCGCTATAATTAAGGTTGCTATCTCTTCTTTTTTTGAGTATAATTAGATATAGGTGATAGAATGAAAGAACCCTTTTTATACCGATTCTTAAGGCCAATCGGGACCGTTCTTATGAAACTATTTTTACATCCACATATTATTGGTAAAGAAAACATCAAAAAAGATGGTGGTCTTGTTTTAGCAGGTAATCACACTAGTTATTTTGACTGTGCCCTTTTATATGCATCAACCAAAAGAACCATTCATTTTTTAGCTAAAGCCGAATTATTAAAAGGTCCACTAGCTTTTTTCTTTAAAAATTATGGAATAATTCCTGTTGATCGCAAAGCTAAGCATAATAAAGCCGCTACTAGTGAAGCGACTAACTATTTAAAAAACCATAAAGTAATCGGCATTTTTCCTGAAGGAACAATTAACCGTACCAATGATGTTATTATGCCTTTTAAAATGGGCGCAATAAAAATGGCAAAAGAGGCTGATGCTTATATTGTACCTTTTGCGATTACGGGCAAATATAAAATCTTTGGTAAATCAGTAACGATTGTTTATGGTAAACCTTATAAGGTGAAAAGTGATGATTTAGAAAAAGAAAAACACATATTAGAAGAAAAAATTAGTAAAATGATTTTAGAAAGGAAATAAATTATGGAAATTTTAAATAAAATCAAACGTCTTAAAAAGCCCAATGCTCCATGGATGCAATATTATAATGTCGATGGTATTGAAATAAATGATGATACGATATATGAACAAATGGAAAAAACGGCTTTAAAATATCCTAATCTTCCAGCTTTGGAATATTTTGGTAAAAAAGTAAGTTTTAGTAATTTACTTAAAAACATTGATAATTTTGGCAAAAGTTTAAAATTTTACGGCCTTAAAAGTAAAGATGTCGTAACCGTATGTTCTCCAAACACGCCAGAAGCCGTTTATGCTTTTTATGCGATTAATAAATTAGGGGCGATTGCGAATATGATTCACCCTTTATCAGCGGAAGAAGAAATTAAAGCTTATTTAATCAATAATCATACTAAATTATTAGTTGTTTCCGATATTTGTTTAGAAAAAATAGAACATATTATTAAAGATACTAAGGTTCAAAAAGTAATCGTTATTTCACCTAAAGATTCAATGCCTTTATTTTTAAATATCGGTTATAGTCTGACACAAGGAAGAAATGTTAAAAAAATAGATAAACCAAATTATGTTTATTTAAAAAAATTTATAAATGATGGTAAGAATGAAACTATTAAAACCGTTTCTGGTACTAAAGATACGGCGGCGGTTATTCTTCATAGCGGTGGCACTACCGGAAATCCTAAAGGTATTTTACTTTCCAATGGTAATTTCAATGCTTTATATCAACAATCAATTATAACTTTTGATAAGTTAGATCCTTATAAAGATTCTATTTTAACTATCATGCCTTTATTTCATGGTTTTGGTTTAGGAGTTTGTACTCATACACCTTTATGTTTAGGCGTTAAAGTTATTTTAGTCCCGCAGTTTAGTGCGAAAACTTTTGATAAACTTTTAAATAAAACTAAACCTTCAGTAGTTATTGGGGTCCCAACTTTATTTGAAGCTTTAACCACAAGCAGTAATGTCCCTAATTTAGATTTATCAAAAATTAAATATATTATCTCTGGCGGTGATTCATTAAGTACCGCTAAAATCGATAAAATTAATGAATACCTTAAAAAGCATAAATGTCCGATTGTCTTAGGCCAAGGATATGGCATGACCGAAGCTTTAGCGGCTACATCTTATACTCCGGGTCCTGGTAATAAAAAAGGCAGTGTAGGTATTCCATTTATAGGTAATTATTTTAAAATTGTCGATCCTGATACTCATAAAGAAGTCAAGCCTAATGAAGATGGTGAAATCTGCATTTCAGGGCCAACTGTAATGCTTGGATATTTAGATAATGAAATCGAAACTAACAATGTTTTAAGAATTCATGATGATGGACGTGTCTGGCTGCACTCTGGTGATATTGGCTATATGGATGAAGATGGCGTTATCTTTTATAAATCAAGGCTTAAAAGGATGATTGTGTCATCTGGCTATAATGTTTATCCAAGTTATATTGAAAATATTATCGCCCAACACCCAGCTGTATTATCATGCACCGTAATTGGAATCCCACATGATTATAAGGTCGAAGTGCCTAAAGCTTTTATTGTTTTGAAAAGTGATTATATAGGTATTAATGTTAAGAAAAGTATTAAATCATTTTGTGAAAAACATTTATCTAAACATTCGGTACCTTATGAATTTGAATTTAGAAAATCTTTACCAAGAACATTAATTGGTAAAGTTGATTATAAAAAGTTAGTCGAAGAAGAAAATGAAAAAAGGAACAAGGATTAAGTATGAAAAAGAAGTATATCTGTTACAAAATATTTAAATTTATTTTAAAACCAATTTTTATACTATGGTATAGACCTAAAGTTATTAACAAAGAATATATTCCTAAAGAAGGACCAATTATTATTGCTGGCAATCATAAACATCTATATGATCAGTGCCTATGCATTATTTCTACCAAAAGAACAATTAGATACATGGCTAAAAAAGAATACTTTGATAGTGCGAAAACTAGATGGTTTTTTAAAGCCGTTGGTTGTATCCCAGTTAATAGGCAAATTAAAGATCATGAAGCAGTAGATCATGCTTTAGAAGTTTTAAAAGATAATGGGGCGATTGGAATTTTCCCAGAAGGTACCAGAAACAAAACTGCAGAATTTCTATTACCTTTTAAATTTGGAGCGGTTTCAATGGCTCAAAAAACTAATGCGACGATTGTGCCTTTTGGTTTAACTGGTGACTATAAATTTAGAAGCAACAATTTAATGGCTCGTTTTGGTAAACCTTTTAAGGTTGATAATATGACTTTAGAAGAAGCTAATGAAAAACTTTTTAACGAAGTTAAATCTTTAATGGAAGAAAACTTAAAAACAGGAAAATAATCCTGTTTTCTTATAAATAAAACATGATAATTTTCATATTTTTATAAACTCGTGTTATAATGGATAAAGGAGATGATGATATGGTTGATGACAAAACTAGAGTAACTAACACTATAAAAGGCGTTTTTGTTATTTTACTTTATTTTTTCGTATCATTTTTTAAGACTTTACCCTTAGATTTATTACGTATCGATTATAATAATTTAAGTTTATTTACTAGAGAATTATACGGCATATTAATTGAAATCATTTTAATTTTAATTATTATTTTTACTTTTAAAGATCAATTTAAAAAAGCTTTTCAAGATATTAAAAAAAATCACTTAAAATATTTTAGTAGTAATTTTAAATATTATATGTTGGGATTTTTTGTGATGGTTGCCGCTAATCTTCTTATTAATTTATTAGGCGGAAGCCTATCTAATAATGAAGCAGCCGTCCGCGATCAGTTTTCTTTAGCCCCTATTTATACATATTTATCGGGAGTTTTTCTCGCCCCTATTTTAGAGGAAAGTGTTTTTAGATTAAGTCTAAGAAACATTTTTAAAAATCCTTTAGTATTTGTCGTCATGTCTGGGGCCATTTTTGGTGGTTTACATCTTATGGGTATGACCGATAGTCCACTTTTACCATTATATTTTCTATCTTATTCTATTTTTGGAATAGTATTTGCTTATATTATGGTCAAAACTAACAATATTTTCGTATCAATGGGATTTCACTTTATGCATAATGGTATTTTAATGTCTTTACAATTTTTTATACTATTATTTGGATAATTGACTTTAGTCTTTTTTCTTTTTGTGATACACTTATAATGGTGAAATATATGGCAAAGAAAAAGAAAAGAAAACACACTTTTTTAAAAATCATGTTGGCACTCATTATTGTTGGCGTAATTACATATGCCTATGGGGCCTATGTTGAACCAAAGCAACTAGCTGTCGAAGAACATACTGTTCAAAATAAAAATTTAACCGATGATTTAGATGGATTTAAAATTATTCATATTAGCGATTTACATTATGGTAAATATTATCAATTTAAAGATTTACAAAAAATGGTAAAACGTATAAATGAACTAAATGCCGATATTGTCGTATTAACCGGCGACTTACTTGATAAAGATACTAAAATGACCACTAGTATGGCTGATAAGATAAGTACAGAAATGCAGAAAATTTCAGCTAATAGTGGTAAATACGCTATTAATGGTGAAGATGATTTAAATTTTGATGAGTGGGAAAATATTATTGCCAGTAGCGGCTTTATGAATTTAAATAATAACTACGATACTATTTATAAAAATGGCTATGACAGTATTTTATTAGCTGGCGTTAGTACTATGGCCGATAAAGAATCAATTATAAATAAAAATCAAAAAGCGGAAAATTTTCTTAATTCTTTTGAAAAAGATGGACCTATTTATAGTATTTTACTAATTCATGAGCCTGATTACATCGATGAGCTTGATAGTAATAAATATAATTTAGTATTAGCTGGGCATTCTCATTATGGCCAAGTCAATTTACCAATCATAAATACCTTACTTTATCCCAAAGGCGCGACTAAATATCATTATAATCATTATAAACTTAAACATAGTGAACTTTATATTTCTAATGGTTTAGGTAATACAGATTTTAATTTTAGACTATTTAATACACCAACTATCAATGTTTATAGATTAATAAAATAAAGAGCATTATTTACAAATGTTATTTTTGTTTAATTTAA
>CANRBD010000066.1 GCA_947628765.1 uncultured Bacilli bacterium | reverse complement strand
CCAATTTAATTATATTACATTTTTTCTAAAATGAAAAGACTGTTTTCAAAATCTTTTCACTTTGTCAACAGTCTGAAGAAACTTTTATAGTTTCTTTTGTTTTTCTTTTAAAACTATTGCTTATAAATTAAAAATATAATATAATATAGTTTGAAAAAAGCGATGAATAAGAGTAGTAGTAATTGATTATTGTTTAGAGAAAAAGCGGTTGGTGAAAGCTTTAGAATATAGATTATGAACTCGCTTAGGAGCTGCCTTTGGCCGTAAGAGTGCGTTAAACTATTAAGATAATCGAAAGTATTATGAAATAAGGTGGTACCACGCTAAAAGGCGTCCTTATACATAATGCTTTTTTGTGAATAAGGAGGAAGATTATGGATTTACTAGAAATGCTTTATGTATTTTTGTTTTGTTTTATTATTGTATACTTATTTTATTATTTAGTTATTGTTAGAAGAAAAAAAGGTTTAGAAGCCTTTAAAAAAGGAAAACAGTTACAGTTTTTTAAAAATGCTTATAAATTAGATATTAAAAAAATTAATTTAAAAAAATTTGCGAACAGTTTAGCTTTAGCCAATGCTTTTATTATTGCGTTTACTGTTACAATTATTGAATTTTTTGATAATTTAGTCATTAAATTATTAGTAGGGTTTATAATTTTAATTCCACTTATTTTATTAGTTTATTATCTTTTAGGCAAAGCTTATAAAAAGAAAGAGGGAAAATAATATGTATGATTTTAAAAAAATAGAAAAAAAATGGCAAAAATATTGGGAAGCCAATGATACTTTTAAAGCTGTAACCGGTTTAGATAAAGAAAAGTATTATATTTTAGTAGAATTTCCTTATCCATCAGGAGCAGGACTTCATGTCGGACATGTGCGTAGTTATACAGCTTTAGATTCAGTTTCACGTATGAAAAGGATGAAAGGATATAATGTTTTGTTTCCAATGGGATGGGATGCTTTTGGCGCTCCCGCTGAACAATATGCGATTAAAAATAAAATACATCCTAAAGAAGCGGTAAAAGAAAATATCAAAACATTTAAAACGCAAATTCAAAACTTAGGTATTTCTTTCGATTGGTCTCGTGAATTTTCAACAACTGATCCCGAGTATTATAAATGGACCCAGTGGCAATTTTTGAAATTTTATGAACATGGTATGGCTTATAAAGCTAAAAAGAATATCAACTGGTGTCCAACTTGTAAAACAGGTCTTTCCAATGAAGATTCATCAGGCGGAGTATGTGAAAGATGTGGCAGTAAAGTTGTTCAAAAAGAAAAAGAACAATGGTTACTTAGAATGAGCGATTATGCTGAAGATTTAATTGATGGTCTTAAAGATACTAAATTTGCTGATCGTATTAAACTAGGTCAAATTAATTGGATTGGTAAAAGTAAAGGTGCCGAAGTTGATTTTAAAATTGCCGGCACTAAAGAAACATTAACTGTCTATACAACTAGGCCTGATACTTTATATGGTGCCACTTTTATGGTAGTAGCTCCTGAACATCCAATGTTAGAAAAATTAAAAGACAAAATTAAAAACTATAAAGATGTTTTAAAATATAAAGAAGAAGCCAAAACTAAAACTGAATTTGAAAGAACCGAATTAGTAAAAGAAAAAACAGGTGTTAAAATCGAAGGCCTTGAAGCTATTAACCCAATTAATAAAAAGAAAATTCAAATTTGGGCTTCTGATTACGTTATGATGGGTTATGGTACCGGTGCAATTATGGCCGTACCAGCGCATGATGATCGTGACTATGAATTTGCTAAAAAATTTGGCATTGATATTATTGAAGTTATTAAAGGTGGCGACATTTCTAAAGAAGCTTATATTGGTGATGGAGAATACGTTAATTCTGGCATATTAAATGGTATGAATAACAAAGAAGATGCTGTCCGTAAAATGTTAGATTATTTAGAAGAAAATCATATTGGCCATGCCAAAGTAAACTATCGTCTTCAAGATTGGATTTTCTCAAGACAAAGATTTTGGGGCGAGCCAATCCCACTTATCCATTGTGAAAAATGCGGCTGGGTACCAGTACCTGAAGAAGACCTTCCAGTATTACTTCCAGATGTTGCTAATTACGAACCAACTGAAGATGGTGAAAGTCCACTTGCCAACATCGAAGAGTGGGTAAATTGTACTTGTCCAAAATGTGGTGGTAAGGCTAGAAGAGAAACCGATACAATGCCTAACTGGGCTGGTTCAAGTTGGTATTTCTTAAGATATATGGATTCGCATAATGATAAAGAATTTGTTTCTAAAGAAGCCTTAGATTATTGGGGTAAAGTAGACTGGTATAATGGTGGAATGGAACACACAGCTAGACATTTACTTTACGCAAGATTTTGGAATCAATTTTTATACAATATTGGTCTTGTTCCAAACAAAGAACCAATCGATGTTAGAGTATCCCATGGTATGATTTTAGGTGATGGTGGCGAAAAGATGAGCAAATCAAAAGGTAATGTCATTAATCCAGATGATATTGTAAATGAATATGGTGCGGATGCTTTAAGAACTTATGAAATGTTTATTGGTGACTATGAGAAGGATGCAGCATGGAGTACTAATGGACTTAAAGGTTGTGCTAAATTTTTAGATCGTATCTGGAAAATTAGAGAAAAACTAAATGATAAAGAAGGTTATACTAACGAAGTTTTAGTACATCAAACGATAAAAAAAGTTACTAATGACTTAGAAAACATGAAATATAATACAGCTGTTTCAGCGCTTATGATTTTGTTAAATGAATATGAAAAGCATGAAACCATAACTAAAGATGATTTACGTATCTTAGTTCATTTATTAAATCCAATCGCTCCACATATTACTGAAGAAATAAATGAAAACAGTAACCTTGGTAAACCATTATGCCAAAGTCCTTGGCCTACATATGATGAAAAGAAAACCATTAATGAAAATTTTGAAATGGTTATCCAAGTAAATGGTAAAGTCCGTGGTAAAGCAACTATGAATATTAATGCTTCAAAAGATTTGATGCAGCAAACTGCTTTAGAAAATGAAAATGTCAAAAAATTTGTCCATGGCAAAAAAATCATTAATGTAGTTGTAATTCCACAAAGACTAGTTAATATTGTAGTTAGATAAAACACTATTATGTAGTGTTTTTCTAATTGTAAAATTGACAAGTTTACTAAACTATGATAAAATACCGACTTATAAAAAGGGGGAAATAATATGAACCAGTTTAATTATTATGAAATTTTAGGCATTTCACCTTTAGCTAATCAAGATGATATTCAAAAAGCATATAGATTTTTAGCCAAACAATATCATCCAGATGTCAATCAAAGTGAAAATGCAACAGCCATAATGCAAAAGATAAATGAAGCTTATCAAGTATTGTCAAACCCTAAAACTCGTCAGCTTTACGATATGCAACATAAGGCATATATTTATAAACAACTTGAAATTTTAAGATTACTGAGATATAAAAAGACCCATAGTAATAGTAATCATCAAAAAACATACAGTAAAACTTATCGTTGTGATTTCTATGTTAAAACTAAAAAACGCTAAATTCTAGTGTTTTTTTGCTCTAATTTTTGGTATAATACCTATAGGGTAGTGAAATATATGATAGATTTATGGAAATACGAAAAGGAGCTATTTAAAGAGGGTATTAATTATATCGGTGGTACTGATGAAGCGGGAAGGGGGCCATTATATGGTCCAGTAGTTGCCGCTTGCGTTTATTTACCAAAAGATTTTAAATTAGAAGGTTTAACTGATTCTAAAAAATTAACCCCTAAAAAACGTGACCTTTTTTACGATTATATTATTAATAATGCCGTGTATGGAGTAGGTATTGTTTCCGCTAAAGAAATCGATAAAATCAACATTTATGAGGCGAGTCGTCAAGCTATGATAAAAGCTATAAATGAGGTAAAAAAACAAATACCTTTAGAATATGTTTTATCTGATGCTATGCCGATAGAAATAGACATTCCAGTCATGCCCATTGTTAAAGGTGATGCTAAAAGTATAAGTATTGCTGCAGCTTCAGTCATTGCTAAAGTAACACGAGACCGAATGATGGATGAAATTGATGAAAAATATCCAATGTATGGTTTTAAAAATCATAAAGGTTATCCTACTAAAAAGCATCTTGAAGCGATGCACAAATATGGTTTAATAGATGGTTATCGTTTAACTTATGGACCGGTAAAGGAGATGTTAAAATGATTATTAGACCGAATAATATGACCCCTAATGATTTTCAAAGACAAGTAAATAATATGACAAAAATGAAAAGGGGTTTTAATCAAGTGCCACAAGAATTAAAGCAAATGGTAAATGGCAATCGCCAGAATAATACTGATATGTTAAAAGAGTCTTTAAAACTACGTGATAAAATGAATTCTTTAAAAAAAGGCCCTAAAAATCAATAAATATTTATTTTTAATATTTAAAATGTTATAATAATAAAAGGAGGCTAAGAAAATGTTGATGGAAGGTACCGCCAAATATTTTTGGTTATTATTTTTAGTATTTTTAATTGTCTATATTGCTGTTAAACTTTCTTTAGGCGTACTTTTAAAAAGAGCTAAAGAAAAAGCATGGAAAGCCTATGTTCCAATATATACTACTTATGTAATTGTAGACTTGCTTAATTTAAAGAAAAAATATTTTTGGTTATCATTAATTCCTTTTGTAAATTTATATTATTTAAATATTATTATTCAGGAATTATTAAAAGGCTTTAATTTAGACCCTAAAAGTTCTATTTGGTATGTAATTTTTCCAATGTACAATTTTCCAAAACTAGCTTTTATTAAACCAAAATTTACTTTAAATGAATATGCTTTAACCGAAGAATTTGTTAAAACAGAAAATATATTATTTGAAAAACCAAAAGAAATCGAGGAACCTAAAGTAGAGGAAGCAAAATCTGTCACTCCAGTAGAACAATTCATTCAAAACAAAGGTGAAGACCAAGCACCAACAGCAGCGCCAGCCAATAATGTTAATTTAGAAGCTCCTAATGAAGCCGTTGCTGATTCTGTTTTTACCAACAATTTATTAGAACCTGATAAATCACATACAACCTATGTCGAAGCCCAACAAGAAGCACCAAAAGAAGAAAAACCAATTATTACACCAGCGGCTACCGGTAGGCCTAAAATGTGTCCAAAGTGTGGGGCTCGTTTAGCGCCCGATGCTAATGTTTGCTTTTTATGTGGAACTAAACTTTAGTTCCTTTTTCTTGTGTTTATTCAATCTTTTTAGTATAATGATTTAAGAAAGAGGTGACTTATATGTTTGTCGATGAAGCTATAGTCGAAATATTTGCAGGTGATGGTGGCAATGGCTGCAAAGCTTTTAGACGAGAAAAATACGTTGCCTTAGGTGGACCTTTTGGTGGCAATGGTGGACGCGGTTCTAATATTGTTTTTAAAGTTGATACTGGGCTTAATACTTTGCTTGATTTTAAATATAAGCGCAAAATTCAAGGTCATCGTGGCGAAAATGGCCTTGGTAAAGGAAAACATGGAAAAAATGCCGAAGATGTAGTGGTTTTAGTACCAATAGGTACTGTCATTACTGATTTAGAAACAGGTTTAATTATTGCTGATTTAACCAAAGATAAAGACGAAGTCGTGGTAGCTTACGGAGGTAGAGGTGGCCGTGGTAATATGGCTTTTGCCACAAGCAGTAATCCCGCACCTGACTTTGCTGAAAATGGAGAACCGGGAGAGTACCGTAAAATAAAATTAGAATTAAAATTAATTGCCGATGTTGGTTTAGTTGGATTACCTAGTGTTGGTAAATCAACCTTTATTTCTAAAGTTTCAGCTTCTAAGCCTAAAATAGCTGATTATCCTTTTACTACTTTAAAGCCTAATTTAGGTGTAGTAAAAACTAAGGATGGACGTTCTTTTGTTATAGCTGACCTTCCAGGGCTTATTAAAGGAGCTTCTCTAGGACAAGGTTTAGGTATACAATTTT
>CANRBD010000065.1 GCA_947628765.1 uncultured Bacilli bacterium | reverse complement strand
ACAAAATTTATAAGATCCAAGAAAAAGTGAATTATATTTGATTATTCTTTTGTTGCACTTGACTTTTTAATTTATAAATTTTTAAAAGAAAAACCACTATTTAAAGTGGTTAAATAAATTTACCAATAAAGTACTTTTTCTTACCACGTCTTAAGACTAAAATTTCTTTATCAATGGCTATTTCTCTAGTAACAAGGAAATTTTCATCGGTAATTTTTTCTTCATTAATAGTTATACTACCAGCCGTTATAAATTCTCTAGCCTCTCTTTTGCTTGTGGTAATATGATTATCTACTAATAAATCTAAAATATTTACGTTTTCTTTAGTCTCAAAAGTAGGTACTCCTTTAAATACATTTTCAATATCTACTTTACTTAAGTTTTTAACATGACCACTAAATAAAGCTTCACTCATTTCTTTAGCTTTTAAAGCTTCTTTTTCACCGTGTAAAAACGTAACTACTTCTTTAGCTAAAGTTTTAGCCGCTTCTCTTTGCTCAGGATGTTTTTTATGTCTTGCTTCAAGTTCAGTAATTTCTTCTGGAGTTAAAAAGGTAAATATTTTTAAATAATCGATAACCATTTCATCTTCACTATTTAATAAATACTGATAAATTTCATAAGCTGATGTTTTATTTTTATCAAGCCATAAAGCATTACCTTCTGATTTACCGAATTTTAAACCTGCCTTATCGGTAACTAATGGCATCGTAAAGCCATATACTTCCTGACCTTCTTTTTTTCTAATTAAATCAATACCGGCAGTAATATTGCCCCATTGATCGGAGCCAGCACATTGCATCATACAGTTTTTAGTCTGATATAAATGTAAGAAATCTAAAGCCTGCATAATCATATAAGAAAATTCGGTATAAGTAATGCCTGTATCTATTCTTCTTTTAATTATATCTTTATCAAGCATGTAATTAACACTAAAATATTTCCCATAATCTCTTAAAAAATCGATAAAGTTTATTTCTTTACACCAGTCATAATTATTTACGACTTCAAAACCGAATAAATCTTTAACTTGTTTAGTAATTTTTTCAGTGTTATGTTCAATCTCTTCATAAGATTTAATTTGTCTTTCTTCAGTTGGCCGAGGATCGCCAATTCTGCCTGTAGCTCCTCCAATAAGTAAAATTGGATGATGTCCGCCCATTTCCAATCTTTTACTGATTAAAAAACTAGAAAGATGTCCTAAATGGAGGCTATCGGCTGTCGGATCGGTACCAATATAAAAAGTCATCCCCCCATTATTAATTTTTTCTTCTAAATCATCGCCGGCTTCATCTTTTAAAAGACCACGCCATTTTAATTCATCATATAATTTCATTATTTATCACTCTCCATATGAGTTACAATTTCAGCACCACTACTAGTTCCAATTCTCGTAGCTCCGGCTTTAATAAGTTCATCCATTTGTTTATATGTTTTAATACCACCGGCAGCTTTTATTTCTAAGACATCATTTTTATGTTTATTCATTATTTGAACATCTTCTAATGAGGCTCCTCTTTTACCAAAACCAGTTGAAGTTTTAATAAAATTAACAAATGTCTCATTACATATTTGTGTCATTTTGATAATTTCTTTTTCAGTAAGTAAACTGGTTTCCACGATTACTTTTAAAGTTTTTCCATCGATATTATCTCTTATTTCTTCAATTTCACTTTTAACATAATCATAATCTTTATCCTTTAAAGCTCCAACATTTATTACCATATCAATTTCATCAGCGCCATTTTCGACCGCATCAATCGCTTCAAAAACTTTGGTTTTAGGGGTATTCATTCCAAGTGGAAAGCCAACAACCGTACAAACACCGACATTAGTATTTTTTAATAAATCTTTAGCTAAACCAACATAATGCGGATGCACACAAACTGTTTCAAAGCCATACTCTATAGCTTCTTCACATAGCTTAGCTATATCTTTACTTGTCGCGTCCATTTTTAAATTTGTATGATCAATATATTTACCTATTTCCATAATTTACCTCCTTAAAATTTAAAAACCTCCATGAATATAAGGACGACTTACTCGCGTTACCACCTTATTTCATAGAAGTTCTATGCACTTTATCTTTTAACGGTGATTAACCGATTTGACTCTGGATGTGTATTTCATTATTTAACTTTGGTTAGTTTTCATCAACCACTAACTTTCTTTTTTACTAGTTCAATAACTACTTAAAATCCTTCTTCATCACTTAATAAAAATATAACATATCTCTTATTTTTAGTCAATGTTTTAGCTTAAAATAATAACTTAGTATATTTTTATGATTCATTAACTTTTTCTTTTTTAAAAACTAGCACCTTACTTAAAATATAGTTCATAATAATTACTACTACTTGAACAATTAATTTAGCTATTGTGTCATCGATATGCATAATACTAAACATGATATACATCATTAACATATCAACTATTAAAGAAAAGACTCTCGCTAAAACAAAATTGCAGGCCTCTTTTATTTGTTTTTTACCTTTAGCTTTACTTTTAAAAACAAAAATTCTATTAGTAATATATGCGAAAGTAACGGCACATATCCATGAAAGAACATTGGCAATTTGAATATCTAAATCAGATTTCTCGGCTAAAAATGTATTAGCAAATAAAAGATATGAAACAATACTAACAACTGTAGTTAAAACTCCAACGATTAAATAATTAATTATTTCTTCGTATTTTTTATATAACTTTATCATCCTTATACATCCTTAAATTTCACAATTTACTTCATATATATATTTGTATTGATGCGTAGCACTATTATAAGAAATACTTACATTTCCATTCATTAACTTACCATTTAAAGGATTTTTAATGTCTTTATTTTTAGCTAAATAACCTTCATCCTTTAATTCTTGAACTGAAATAGTGCCCTTGGTGTTTACTTTTGCACTATTGTCAGAGGCCCATCTTTGAGCGGCATACTCGATAGACTTTTTTTGTTCCTTGCATGTTTTTTCTTTTGATTCGTTTATCGCTCCTTGAATAAATGGAAAAGCAACTGCAATAATAATAGATAGTAATACGATAACCGCTAAAAGTTCAATTAAAGTAAATCCTTTTTTCATTATATCACCCTTACTATTTAAATTATATCTTTTATATATAAATGATGTCAAGAATTCTCTTTTTAAACTATTTTATTGATTGTCATTTATTTCTTTTAATTTTTCTTCAATTTTATTGCCATATTCAATGGATTCATCATAAATAAATTTAAGTTCAGGAATTTGCCTAATATCAATTCTTTCTCTTAGCTCATGGCGAATAAATCCGCTAGCGCTTTTTAAAGCTGCCGCTGTTTTTTCTTTTTGGCTTTCATCTAAAACGGTATAATATATTTTTGCATAACTTAAATCATTAGTAACGCTGGCATCCGTAATAGTGACAAAATTAATGTCTTTGTTTTTTACTTCGTTAGCTAGTATATAGCTTATTTGTTCAATTAAACTATCGGCAATTCTTTCAGCTTTAATACTCATATTATCAACTCTTTCTATATAATTATTGTATCATATGGCAGATGGTATTCGCAACCCAACTAAACTAGTATTTTAGAAACTTTAATAAAATTATACTTTTTAGCAAAGTAAAAGACTATTGACTTATTTGTCAACAGCCTATGACTATTTTAACAAGTTAAAATAATCTTATTGTAGGTTTGTCATGCTTATGATTTTTTTAACAAACCTATGCTGGAAAAGGTCTCTCTTTACTATCCATGTAAGCACCTCCTCACATTTATATTATATCACATTTTAGTATAATGATTCAATTTATATGTTAGTTTACATTTAGAAAATAACTTTTTATTAACTTACTAGTATGGTTATGTTATACTAAAATTATAAAGGAGGAACAAATGGATATAAAACTTAAAAATTTTGATAAAATTGTTGGCATAATTTTAATTATTCTTACGATTATTAGCTTAGGTATTGATTTATTGGTGTTTGCCCATAGCACATATAACTGTGATTCGATTTATCCAATAACTGAACTGTCAAGCATTGTTACTAGTACTCCATTTATGATTCTATTTTGGATCGATAACTGTTTAATATATTTATTTGCATTTTTATATATTATTAGTGCAATCGATACTAAAGAAGCTGTTTTACTTAAAATTAGTTTTAGTATTTTTGCAATACTAACGACAATTATCATAGCAAATCTTTTAATTAATGTAATAGCTGGTTTCTTTGGCATAATTTAAACAGCGCTATTTTGATGTGAACCCCAAATGGTAGACATTAATAAAAAAATCAGTTTAACAAAAAGAGAAAAGTTATTTTTCTCTTTTTGTGTAAGTTTTTCTCTTTTTGTTTAGTTCTTTTTCATATTTGTGATATTCTTCTCGCGCTTTATCATAATGTTCAAGAAAAATCAAAGTTGTAAGTCCAAGACCTCCAGATAATAAAGAAATATTTGAACCACTAAATAAAGCTATTAAAGTAAGACTACCTAAAACACTAGACCCGCATAACATTAAATTTCTTTCACGTTTGCATTCGCGCACTTTATTATTAATAAATGCAATATTTATAATTGGCTTATCATTATCCATCTTATATCCTTAAAATTTAACGGGTTTTTGAATAGCCTTTATCAGCGCCGAATGTTTCTTTAAAATTTTCATAATCTAAATCGTTTTTATATGCTTCCATTAAACCAATGGCGGCGGTTAAACTCATGCCATAAGTAATAGGGTCAGCTAAAGAACCTTGCATTAATGAAACGGCGCCCAATCCTATGGCTACTGCCGCACCGGTAAAGGAAACTAATCTAGCGCGTTTTAAAATTTTAGTATTTTCACTTACAAATTTAATTTTATACTGTTCAGTTTTTTGAATAGCTTCTTTTTCTTCTTCCGTTAATTTATTTAAATTTTGTTCATCATTTTCATGCAAAATATCCATAAAAGGTGCCCACATAATATACCTCCTTTATTTATTTTTTGTTAAAGTTTTCATTTTTTTATAATCTTCATTAGTACTATAAAGTTCAGGAACCGTTACTAAAGCCGCAATTCCTAAACCACCAGCTAATGGAAAGCTAATAAAAGAAGTAGCTATCGCTCCTACAGCCATAGTTCCGGTAAAAATTGCCATAAGATTACGATTTCGTTTAAGTTTATAACGTATTTTTTTAGCTTCTTGTTCTTCATTATATTCTTTACTCATACTACTTATTCTCCTTCCAATTTTTTTAATACTTTTATTATAGCTCTTTTAAATTTAAAGTCAAGCAAAACGGCATGAAAAAAAGGTATGACTACCTTTCTATTTCAACCATTTCATAAGACTCAATAATATCACCAGGTTTGATATCGTTAAAGTTTTCAATGGTAATACCACATTCTAAACCTTTTTTAACTTCTTTAACGCTATCTTTTTCACGTTGTAATGAACCAATACATCCATCATAAATAACAACGCCATCTCTAATAACACGGGCTTTACTACTTCTAGTAATTACGCCTTCAACAACTAAAGAACCGGCAATATTACCTACTTTAGAAAATTTAAATATTTGTTTAATTTCGGCATTTCCTAAGATTTTTTCTTCAAATTCAGGATCAAGCATACCTTTCATAGCCGCTTCCATTTCTTCAACTACTTTATAGATAATATCATAAAGTCTAATTTCAACACCATTTTCTTTAGCTTTATCTTTAATCGCTGTAGTTGGTCTAACATTAAAACCAATAATAATGGCATTAGAAGCACTAGCTAAAACGATATCACTTTCAGTAATACCTCCAACACTGGCACGAATAACATTAACTCTTACGCCTTCGACTTCAATTTTATTTAATGAATTTTTAACAGCTTCAGCACTACCATTTACATCGGCTTTTAAAATAACATTAATTTCTTTTAAACCTTCGCCGATTTTTGAAAAGAGTTCATCTAAAGTTACCGAAGCTTGTTTATGAACTTCTTTTAATCTAGCTTTATTTTTTCTTTCTTCGGCAATACTTCTAGCTTGCTTTTCAGATTCGAAAGCCATAAATTTATCACCGGCACTAGGAACTTCACTAATACCAGTAATTTCTACTGGTTGTGATGGTCTAGCTT
>CANRBD010000064.1 GCA_947628765.1 uncultured Bacilli bacterium | reverse complement strand
AGAACCATACAAAGGAAAAGGTATTCGTTATAAAGATGAACACATTATCCGTAAAGTTGGTAAAAAAGCTGCTTAATTTAAAGTAAAGGAGATAAAATTATGATAAAAAAACAAAGTCGTAATGATGCTCGAAAAGCTAGACACGAAAGAGTTAGAAAAAATATTTCAGGTAGTGCTGAAATCCCTAGACTTAACGTGTTTAGATCTAATAGCAACATCTTCGCACAAATCATCGATGATAATCTAGGTAAAACTTTAGTAAGTGCTTCTTCAATTGATAAAGAATTAAAACTAGAAAATGGTGGAAACGTAGAAGCAGCTACCAAAGTCGGAGAGTTAATTGCTAAAAGAGCAAAACAAGCAAAAATAACAAAAGTAGTATTCGATAGAGGCGGATACTTATATCATGGTCGTGTAAAAGCACTTGCAGATGCTGCTCGCGAAAATGGATTAGAATTCTAAAGGAGGGAAAACACTTGGAAACTAGAAGAAGAGAACCTCGTCCAAAATTATATGACGAAGAAGTTATAAATATTGGTCGTGTTACAAAAGTAACAAAAGGTGGTCGTCAATTACGTTTCGCTGCGACTGTAGTAGTTGGAGATCGTAAAGGTAAAGTTGGCATCGGTTCAGGTAAAGCTGCTGAAGTACCAGATGCGATTAAAAAAGCTGTTGCGGCTGCCACTAAAAATGTTACTAGAGTAGCAATCGTAGATGAACATACTATCCCACATGAAGCTATTGGCAGAAGAGGAGCTAGTAAAGTTATGCTTAAGCCAGCTTCAAAAGGTACTGGTGTTAAAGCCGGTGGTCCAGTAAGAGCCGTTTTAGAACTTGCTGGTGTTAAAGACATTTTATCTAAATCATTAGGATCAAATACTAAAGTTAATATGGCATATGCAACTTTAAATGCATTAAAAGAACAAAAAACTGTAAGTCACATTGCTGCTTTACGTGGTAAAAAAGTAGAGGAGATCTTATAATGAAGTTAAATACAGTAAAACCAAATCCATACGCAACTAAAGCTCGTAAAAGAGTTGGTCGTGGACCTGGATCAGGAACTGGTAAAACAGCTGGAACTGGTGAAAATGGTCAAAACTCAAGAAGCGGAAGAAGTGTTAGAATTGGATTTGAAGGTGGTCAAACACCATTATTTAGAAGATTACCTAAAAGAGGTTTTTCAAATGCGAGATTTAAAAAAGTATATGCAGTTATTAACTTAGATGATTTAAATAAATTTGAAGATGGAGCAGCAGTTACTCCAGAAATTTTAAAAGATATGGGATTAGTAAAAAAAGAGTTAGATGGAATTAAAATTTTAGGTGATGGTAAGTTAGAAAAGAAATTAACTGTTAAAGCTAACAAATTTTCTAAAACAGCCAAAGAACAAATAGAAAAATTAGGTGGAAAAGCAGAGGTGATTTAATTGTTTAATATGATTAAGCAAATTTTCAGCCCAGCTAATAAAGATTTAAGGAAAAAAATTTACTTTACTTTATTCTGCTTATTTCTATTTAAAATTGGAACAGCAATCGTTGTTCCAGGCGTAGATAATGAAAACTTAAATGTTGGATTTTTAGAGCTTTTGGATATGATGGGTGGCGGTGCCATGGCTAACTTCTCAATTTTTGCACTAGGAGTTATGCCATATATTACAGCATCTATCGTTATGCAACTCTTACAAATGGATATTGTTCCTTATTTTACAGAACTTTCAAAACAAGGACAAACTGGCAGAAATAAGATTAATCAAATTACGAGAATTTTAGGTATAATTTTAGCCTTTGTTCAAGGGTATATGTTCTCATTTACCTTTATTCCAAATGGCGAAGTTATGGATTATTTAGAAGTGTCACTTGTACTTACCGCCGGAACATCTTTCTTACTTTGGATTGGTGATAGAATTACCACTAAAGGATTAGGAAATGGTGTTTCAATGATCATTATGGCTGGTATTTTAGCGACCACGCCTTATATGCTTACTGAAGCATGGGGAACTTTAGTTGATATGACAACTACTCAAAGTACATTCTTAGGTATTATTACCTTTGCATTATTTGTTTTACTATATATTGCAATTATTTTAGGAATTTTATATGTACAACTTGCGGAAAGAAGAATTCCTGTACAATATGCTAATAAAAGTAACAATTCTCGTATGACGAAACAATCTTATATGCCATTTAGATTAAATTCAGCTGGAGTTATTCCTGTTATCTTCGCATCAGCCCTTATTTCAGTGCCAGCTTTAATCGCTCAATTTTCGAAAAACGATGGCTGGGTATCATTTGTAAATAAGTGGTTAAGTCTTTCTTCAACAACTGGATTTATCTTATTTATTATATTCATCGTAGCTTTTACATATTTCTATACGTTTGTAACCATCAAACCAAAAGAATTATCTGAAAATTTACAAAAGCAAGGTGGATATATTCCAGGCGTAAGACCAGGAGAAGAAACAACTACCTATGTAACTAAAGTAATAAACAGAATAACTATTGTTGGAGCTATCTTTTTAGCAATTATAGCTGGACTTCCATATGTATTTGGAGCTATTTCAACATTGCCAACATCAGTTAAATTAGGTGGTACTGGTTTAATGATCGTGGTTAGTGTTGTCTTAGAATGTTATAAACAACTTGAAAGTAATTTAATTAGTCGTAGTTATAAAAGTAAAAGAGGGATTCGCGCGTGAATTTAATTTTAATCGCGCCACCAGCGGCTGGTAAAGGTACGCAAGCTCAAAAAATTACTAAAGAATATCATATTCCGCATATTTCAATAGGAGATTTACTTCGTGAAACGGCTGACGAAAATCTTAAAGCTCAAATGAAAGCCGGGAAACTTGTAAGCGATGAAATCGTGACAAAACTTTTAAAAGAAAGGCTTATGTATGAGGATTGTCAAAAAGGTTTTATTTTAGATGGCTATCCTCGCAATTTAAATCAAGCAAAATTATATGATGGGCTTTTAAAAGAACTCAATATTGAAATGGGGCCTATTATTGTAATTGAAATTTCTAAAGAAGAAGCTTTAAAAAGAATGGTTGGTAGATGTGTATGCCCAAAATGCGGAGCTTCATATAATGAATTAATCGACGGATTAAAACCAACCGAAGCAGGCATTTGTGATAATTGCGGAAGCGAACTTATTAAAAGAATAGATGATAATACAGAAACTTTTAATAAGCGATTTCAAACCTATGAAGATATGACAAAACCTTTGATAGCATATTATGATAATAAAATTCATTTTGTAAAAAGTGAAAATAGTCCTGATGAAACATTTACGAAAATTAAAAAAATACTAGGAGGCCTTAAATGATAAGCATTAAATCGCCAAGAGAAATTGAACTTTTAAGGGTTGCTGGCGAAATAACTGGTAGTACACATAATTATTTAAAACCATTTATTAAACCAGGAATTACAACGAAAGAACTAGATAAATTAGCTTATGATTATATAATTAAAAGAGGAGCTACTCCTTCATTTAAAGGATATGATGGTTTTCCAGGCACAATATGTGCATCTATTAATGAAGAGGTAGTTCATGGCATTCCTAGTAATCGTAAGTTAAAAGAAGGAGATATTATCTCAATCGATATAGGAGCTTGCTATAAAGGTTATCATGGAGATTCTGCTTGGACTTATCCAGTAGGCAAAATTTCCAAAGAAAAAGAAGAACTTTTAAAACACACCGAAAAAGCTTTATTCAAGGGCCTATCTGCTATTAAAGAAGGCGCAAGAATCGGAGATATTGGGTATGAAATATGTACATATGCTAAAGCTCATAATTTAGGTGTAATTGAAGAATTAGTTGGGCATGGTGTGGGCACTGATGTTCATGAAGAACCAGATGTTCCAAATTATGGTAATCCTCATACTGGACCTATTTTAAAAGAGGGCATGGTAATTGCCGTAGAGCCAATGCTTAACTTAGGAACAAGACATATTTATATTTTAGATGATGATTGGACGATTGTGACAGCTGATGATAAACCTTCAGCCCATTTTGAACACACCGTTTTAGTCACTAAAGATGGATATGAAATTTTAACTAGGAGGTGATAAAATGGCGAAACCAAATAATAAAAAGGTTAAAGAAGCTACTCAAGCTAAGCCAAAACAAGATGTTATCGAGGTCGAAGGAATTGTCGATGAAGTCCTCCCTGGTGGAGACTTTGTAATCACTCTTGAAAATAAACACGTTATTAAAGCTCGCGTTTCTGGTAAAATGCGCTTACATCACATTCGCATTTTACAAGGTGACAAAGTAACGGTTGAATTATCACCTTATGATTTAACACGCGGGCGTATAACCTATAGAAAGTAGGAGGTATAAAAAATGAAAGTAAGACCATCAGTAAAGAAAATATGTGATAATTGTAAAATAATTAGAAGACATGGGAAAGTTTACGTTATTTGTAAAAACCCAAAACATAAACAAAGACAAGGTTAATAGGAGGCGAAAATATGGCACGTATTAAAGGTATCGAATTACCTAATAAGAGAATTGAAATTGCTTTAACTTATATTCATGGTATTGGCCGTAGTTTATCTAATACGATTTTAAAAGATGCCAAAGTGGATATTAACAAAAGAGCAAATGCTTTAACTAATGATGAATTAGTAGCTATTCGTGACGAAGTTAATAAATATTTAACTGAAGGTGATTTACGCCGTGAAGTTAATATGAATATTAAAACTCAAATGGAAATTGGTTCTTATAGAGGAAATCGTCATAAAAAAGGCTTACCAGTAAGAGGACAAAGTACTCGTCGTAATGCCCGTACTCGTAAAGGTAAAGCTGTCACTATTGCAAATAAGAAGAAATAATAAACAAAGGAGGTTATTATAAATGGCTTATAAAGCAAGAAAACGTAAGGTTAAAAAGAATGTGCCTGAAGGAAAAGCTTTTGTTCACTCAACATTTAATAATACAATCGTAACCCTTACTGATAAAGAAGGAAATGCGATTAGTTGGGCATCAGCTGGAACCTTAGGAATTAAAGGAAGTAAAAAATCAACCCCATTTGCAGCTGGTATGGCTGCTGAAGCAGCTGGTAAAGCCGCTGTTGAAATGGGAATGAAAAAAGTAGAAGTTTTCGCAAAAGGATTAGGATCTGGGCGTGAAACCGCCATTCGTTCATTACAAACTGCTGGGCTAGAAATTACTTCAATTTCTGATACGACACCAATTCCACATAATGGATGTCGTCCACCAAAGAGACCACGCGGATAAAGAAGGGAGTCTTATATGAATTTTGAAAAACCAGAATACAAAATAACGGAATATATTGAAAATAATAATTATGGAAAATTTGAACTAGAACCTTTAGAAAGAGGATTCGGACAAACCATTGGTAATGCTTTAAGAAGAGTAATGCTATCAAGTATGCCAGGAAGTGCAATCGTTGCAGTTAAAATCGATGGTGTAATGCACGAATTCCAAACTATTGAAGGTATTGTTGAAGATGTAACAGCGATTGTTTTAAATTTAAAAGGTGTAGTTATTAAAAATCATTCTGATGAAGTTAAAACTGCTCATCTTTCAGTTCATGCTGAAAGAGAAGTTACAGCAGCTGACATCGAATGTGATGCAGATGTAGAAATAATTAATCCTGATAAGTTAATTGCCACTTTATCTAAAGGTGGAAAACTAGATATGGAATTAATTATTGCCAATGGTAGAGGTGTATCTTTACCTAATGAGAATAAAAAATACATCGAAGAAGAAGGCATTGGGTATATTCCAATCGATGCTTTATTCTCACCAATCGAAAGAATTAATTACTATGTCGATAGTGCCCGTGTTGGTCAAGATGCTTCTTATGATAAACTAACCATGGAAGTGGAAACTAATGGTTCTATTAGACCTGAAGAAGCGATGGCCTTAGGTGCTAAAATTTTAATTGAACATTTAAATATAGTTACTAATTTAAGTGAAATTGCAGATATGACTGGTATTATGAACGCGAAACAAGAAGATAGTAAACTTAAGAAATTAGAAACATCGATTGATGATTTAGATTTCTCAGTAAGAGCTTATAACTGTCTAAAACGCGCTAACATTAATACTTTAGGTGATTTAACGGAAAAAACTGAATTAGAAATGATGAAAATCCGTAATTTAGGTAAAAAATCTTTAAAAGAAGTTATCGACAAAATTAAAGAAATGGGACTTAAATTCCGCGATGAAGA
>CANRBD010000063.1 GCA_947628765.1 uncultured Bacilli bacterium | reverse complement strand
GTTGCCGTAATTTAAAAAGCCCTTTAAGAAGTACCTCAAACAAACTTACTTATGGCAAATTTATGATTTACTATAAAAAAGATAAGCTTTCTACTTTAACGGAAGTAAATGTAATTAACCCTTTTAAAAACATAAAAAAAGATATTGAAAAAATAAGTTATGCCTCATATTTACTCGAGTTAAGTGATCAAGTTATTAAACAAAATAGTGATGATAACATTCTTAAATTGTTAATCGAGGCTTTAATTAAAATTGATGAAGGCTTTGATCCTTTAATTATTATGAATATTGTCGAACTAAAATATTTAGATTATTTAGGAGTTATGCCGGTAATCGATAGTTGTGCGGTATGCGGGAAAAAAACTAATATTGTAACACTATCTAGTTTTAAAGGTGGATATTTGTGCAACGATTGCTATCACAATGAGAAAATCGTTAGTGAAAAAGCCATTAAATTAATTCGAATGTTTTATTATGTAGATATTGCTAAAATATCTAAATTGGAAGTAAGCAAACAAGCTAAAAATGAGATTAATATGTTTTTAAATGATTATTATGATAGGTATACAGGCTTATATTTAAAAAGTAAGAAATTTATTCGTGACTTACAAAAAATATAAGTCTTTTTCAGTTTGATAATTAATAGTATTTTATGTATAATGTAAGTAGGAGTGTGGAACTATGCAAAAGGCCGATTTAAAATGTTTTAATGTACCTTCCCCAATCAAAACATTATATAAATATAATGATATGTGGTTTGATGGTTTAGTCGATGAATTAATTTTTATGATTGATAGTGAAAAAATACAAAAAGATGTTAAAGAAGAAAACTTAAAATCTATTATTAGAAATCTTTTAAATTACGGAACAACCAAAGATGTTTATAATTTACTAAAAGATGAACAAAATGAAGAAATAAGTCATTTACAAAAATACGACTATTTAGGTCAATTTTTAGATTCCGATGAGACATTTATGATAACTGATTTAGAATATAACGGTTTTGAACTTTTAGATACTAAAGTTTCAATTATTAGTTATAATAAGTTTGCTTATTTAAGCCATAATTTTAAAACGCCATTTGGGGCTTTACCTAATACAAGGCCGATAAATGATGATTTTTGCTGGCAAATGGTGAGATATTTTCTTGAAAAACAAGAAGTGTATGAAGCTTTTGAAAATGCTGGAGTGATTTTTAATCCTAAAAAATCAAATCATGTTAAAACCAAAAACTAGTAAATAAATAATTATTGACAAATTTAGAAAAAAACAATAAAATGTAAATAGATATTTAAAGGCGATGATGGGCTTGGAAACCTGGAGTCATATATATGAAAGTGATTCTTCTGGAATAAGTAAGGTGGAACCGCGAGAAATCGTCCTTACACTTTGTCCCAGAAGTTTTTTATTAAGGAGGATATTATGGAAAATGTGACAATGGAAAAAATAGTTAATTTATGTAAACAGTATGGTTTTGTTTATCCTGGTAGTGAAATATATGATGGTTTTGCTAATACTTGGGATTTTGGTCCATTAGGAGTTGAACTTAAAAACAATATTAAAAAAGCTTGGTGGCAAAGATTTGTTCAAGAAGATATCAATACATATGGTATCGATGCCGCAATTTTAATGAATCCAAAAGTTTGGGAAGCATCAGGCCATATAGAATCTTTTGGTGATCCCAAAATGGATTGTAAAAAATGCAAACAACGTTTTCGTGCTGATTCTTTAATTGAAGAATTTTCTAAAGGAACAGTTGCTGCCGAAGGCATGAGTGATGAAGAACTAGAAAAATATATAAGTGATAATCATATTGTATGTCCTAATTGTAAAGGTTTTGATTGGACTAAAATAAGAAAATTTAATCCCATGTTTAAAACTTCTCGTGGAACTTTAGAAAATGATGCTGATACAGTTTACTTAAGACCCGAAACTTGTCAGGGAGAATATGTCAATTTTTTAAACGTTCAAAGATCATTACGGGCTAAGTTACCATTTGCTATTGCCCAAATAGGGAAAAGTTTTCGAAATGAAATAACACCAGGTAATTTTCTTTTTAGAACTATTGAATTTGAGCAAATGGAATTACAAAAGTTTTGTCATGAAAAAGACAGTATGAATTTTTACGAAGATTATAAAAAAAGAGCTCTCGAATTTGTCAAAGACTTAGGGTTAGCTAGTGATAAATTAAGATATCACGATCATGATAAATTAGCTCATTATGCCAAAGCAGCATGTGATATACAATATAAATTTCCAATTGGTTGGGAAGAATTAAACGGTATTCATCATCGTGGAACTTGGGACTTATCCAGGCATTCAGAGTATTCTGGTAAAAAGATGGAATATCAAGATCCAGAAACAAATGAAAAATTTATACCCAATGTTATCGAATATTCTATTGGTGCCGATAGATTAGCTTTAGCTATTCTGTGCCAAAGTTATGAAGAAGAAGCTTTAGAAGATGGAACTACACGTGAAGTTATGCATTTTCATCCATATATTGCTCCTTATAAAGCGGCTATTTTACCGCTTGTTAAAAAGTTTCATAGTGAAAAAGCCAAAGAAGTATGTTTAGAGTTAGCTAAAATTTTTATGGTAACTTATGATGAAACTGGATCTATTGGAAAACGTTATCGAAGACAAGATGTCGCGGGAACACCTTACTGCATCACCATCGATGATGAAACTATTAATAATGGAACAGTAACAGTAAGAGATCGTGACACGATGAAGCAAGTTACTTTAAAAATTGAAGAAGTACCTAGTTATATCAAAGATAAAATGAAAATTTAAGCCCATAAGGGCTTTTTAAATTTTAAAAGTGTCAAAAAATTAAATTTTTTGGTCTTTTTTTACGAAAAACGTAAAAATGATGAAAAAACCATTTTATTTTTAAAAAAACTATGATAAAATGACAATAGTATAGTGTGAAAAATAAGCAAGGAGGTAAACCTATGGGTTTCATGAAAAAAATAATGGGGGAAGATGAAGAAGTATTTTCTCCAGCTGATGAATACTATGATATAAAAACTGAGGAAGCTTTTCCTGAAGAAGGTGGAGCTAAAATGATTCTTTTAGAACCACGTGCTTTTTCAGAGTCTCAACAAATTGCTGACCATTTAAAAAAGCGTAATACAGTAGTCGTGAACTTAAAAAGAGTAACATCGGATCAAGCTAAACGAATTGTTGATTTTTTAAGTGGAACGATTTATGCGATAAATGGAAAAATTCAGAAAATCGGTGGGGGTATTTTCCTATGCGCTCCAAACAATGTCAGTGTTCAAGGTGAAATTACTGGGGAAACTGATGGTAAAGGAATTCACGATAATAACGATATTGATATCGAATGGTAAAAAAAGTTTTAAAATTTAGAAAAAAGTGCTATAATATGTAGTGCTTCGGTGAGGTAGAGATTATGGAAAAATTTAATCGTACACTTCGAGGTTATGATCCTGATGAAGTAAATTCATTTTTGGATAATGTTATATCACGAGTTGAACAGATGGTCGTAGAGATTGATAAAAAGAATGCGGTAATTAAAAGCTTGAAAAAGGAAATCGAAGAAGTAGAATCTCTAAAGGAAAAGCTCGAACATTATGAAAGAATGGAAGATACTTTAAATAGAGCTATTATGATGGCTCAAAAGACATCAGATCAATTAAAAATAGCTGCTCATCGTGAGAGTGAAGTTGTCTTAAATGATGCTAAAAAAAATGCCAACAGAATTGTCAACGAAGCTTTAATGCGGGCAGAAAAAATTGAAAATGATGCAATGACTTTGAAGCGAAATGTCAACATATTTAAACGTCGTTTAAAAGATATTGTTGAATCACAATTAGAAGTAATTGAGGAGATTGACAAGGTCGAACTTTAAAAGCAAATGAAAGAGACGGTATATTATTGTATTTTATAGAGAGTTAGTGGTTGGTGAAAACTAATAAATAAATAATATATAGATCACTCTTGATGTGTTTTTCTGAAATCAGTAAGAAAAAACGGTAACGCGTTATAGTTATAAGTGTATATTTGTTTATAAAATAAGGTGGTACCGCGGGAACAGCTCGTCCTTAATGGATGGGTTTTTATTTTGACTAAAAGGAGATGCTATATGTTACTACAAATATTAGTTTTGATAATTGGTTTTATTATATTAATTAAAGGTGCCGACTTTTTTGTCGATGGTGCTAGTAGTGTAGCTAGACATTTAAAAATATCCAAAATGTTAGTTGGTCTTACCATTGTTTCTTTTGGTACTTCAGCTCCAGAATTTGCTGTCAGCATTAAATCGTTAATTTCAGGCAGTGGTGATATCGTGTTAGGTAATGTTATCGGTTCTAATATTCTTAACATATTATTGATATTAGGAGTGGCTTCTTTGTTTCATCCATTGTCAGTAAAAAGCGCTACCGTAAAAAAAGAATTACCAATTATGATATTGATTACATCTTTATTTGTGATTTTACTTTCGGATAATTTATTTGATTTAAATGTTGTTAATGCTTTTACTCGAAGTGATGGTTTAGTTGTCTTGTTATTTTTCTTTGTTTTTGTTTATTATTTACTATCTATTATGCATAATAAAAATGATGAAAATGAAGAAGGGAAAGTTTTACCAGTACCTAAAGCCATTATTTTTACCGTCTTAGGTATTGCTGCCATTATTTTTGGTAGTAATATGGTTGTAGATTCAGCTTCATATATTGCTGCAGCGATTGGAGTTAGTAAAAAAGTAATCGGACTTACAATTATCGCTTTAGGTACTTCATTACCAGAGTTAGTAACCTCTGTAGTCGCCACACGAAAAGGTGAATATGATATTGCCATTGGTAATGTTGTTGGTAGTAATATATTTAATATTGGTATAGTTATTGGTTTACCAGTTATTATATGTGGTGGTATTTATAGTATCAGTTTCAACATTATTGATTTGTTTACGATGCTTATTTCAACTATTTTGCTTTTCTTGTTATGCGCCAACGACCGCAAAATTGATAAAAAAGAGGGCTTATTATTTTTACTTATTTTCATAGTATATTATAGCTATGTAATGGGTTTATTTTAAGGAGATGAAATTATGGAATTAAAAGACACATTATTAATGCCACAAACAGAATTTAATATGCGTGGCAATTTACCAGAAAATGAAAAACTACAAAGAGAAAAATGGGATGAAATGGGCTTATATGATAAATTAAGAGAAAAGAATAAAAATAAAAAACCTTTTGTCTTACACGATGGTCCACCTTACGCTAATGGGAATATTCACTTAGGTCATGCGTTTCAAAAGATTTTAAAAGACTTTATCAACCGTTCAAAAATCATGGAGGGTTATTATGTTGATTTTATTCCTGGTTGGGATACACATGGACTACCTATTGAAAATGCCGTTACGAAAACTGGTGTTGATCGCAAGACCTTAAGCACTTCGAAATTTAGAAGTTTATGTGAAGAATATGCTAAAGAACAAGTGGCTAAACAAAAAGCTGATTTTATCAATTTAAATGTTATTGGTGATTGGGATAACCCTTATATTACTTTACACAAAGAATATGAAGCTAAACAAATCGAAGTTTTTGCGAAAATGGCGAAAAAAGGTTTAATCTTCCAAGGTATGAAACCAGTTTATTGGTCACCAAGTAGTGAAACTGCTTTAGCAGAGGCCGAGATTGAATATAAAGATCGCAAAGATCCATCTATTTATGTACCTTTTGAAGTTTTAGAAGGTAATGACCTTGTTAAACCTGGTGATAAATTAGTCATTTGGACAACAACTCCATGGACCCTGCCTGGTAATACTGGTATTTGTGTTGGTGAAAATTTAGATTACTCGAGAGTAAAAGCTGGCGATAATTATTATATTATGGCTTCTGAACTTGTTAAAGATTTAATGGAAGAATTTGAAATCGAATCTTACCGTAAAATGAATACCTTTAAAGGATCAGATTTAGTTGGTGTTACTTATAGACATCCATTTATGGATCGTATAAGTCCCGTAGTTATTGGTCATCATGTAACATTAGATGCCGGAACCGGCTTAGTTCATACCGCCCCATCTTATGGTGAAGATGACTTTATTGTTGGTAAAAACGAAGGTTTAGAAATGGTTCATGGAATTGATGAAAAGGGTGTTTTAAATAAAGAATCAGGTATGTTTAAAGGATTATACTTTGAAGACGCTAATAAAGAAATTACCAACTGGCTTCATGAAAACGGTTATTTATTAAAATTAAAATTTATCAAACACTCATATCCGCATGATTGGCGTACTAAAGGCCCAATTATCTTTAGAGCGACTAAACAGTGG
>CANRBD010000062.1 GCA_947628765.1 uncultured Bacilli bacterium | reverse complement strand
TTTTTCTTTATTATTATCGTTTGTTTATCAATTTTAATTACGATGGTTTCATATAATCGTAATTTTGCCGATTTATTTGGAGGCGAAGAAGAAAGTTTAACTTATAGTGGCATTGAAGAAAAAATGATGCATGCAGCTAGAAGTTATGTCAATAATTACTACTATAAAGCTTTAGAAGACGGGGATAGTGATTATGTTACAGTTAAGTCTTTAGTTGATCAAAAGATATTATCAGAACCTATAGATCCACAAAATAAAAAAATTATTTGTACTGGTTATGTAACTTTTGAACAAGATAATGGAAATACAGAATTTGAACCTTATTTAAAATGTGCGAATAACTATGAAACTGATGGTTATAGAGCCGGCTATGATGCGTAAAGCATCTTTTTTTCAGGATTTTGTCTTAAATTTGTCAAAAAGTTGTATAAAAAATGCTTGACAGGCATATATTAAGGTGGTATATTAATAATGCATTTGATTTGGATTTACTTCGGTAAATCTTTAATTAAGATGAAAAAAGAAACACCTGGATATGTGTAATGGAAGGAGGAAAATATGCCAACAATAAATCAACTAGTAAGAAAAGGAAGAAAAAGCAAAACCAAAAAGAGTAAATCACCAATGTTAAACATTGGTTTAAACAGTAAAGATAATGTGGCTACCAATACAAAATCTCCACAAAAACGTGGTGTTTGTACACGTGTAGGAACTAAAACACCAAAGAAACCAAACTCAGCTTTACGTAAATATGCTCGTGTAAGACTTTCGAATGGAAAAGAAGTAGATGCTTATATTCCTGGTGAAGGACATAACTTACAAGAACACAGTGTTGTTTTAGTTCGTGGTGGACGTGTTAAAGACCTTATCGGTGTACGTTATCACATTATTCGTGGAACTATGGACACAGCTGGCGTAGATGCTAGAAAACAAGGGCGTTCAAAGTATGGCGCAAAAAAACCAAAAAGTAATAACTAGAAGGGAGTGAAAACATGCGTAAAAGACGTGCGGTTAAAAGAGACGTTTTGGCAGATCCAGTCTATAACTCAAAATTAGTAACTAGACTTATTAACCAAATTATGAAAGATGGTAAAAAAGGTACTGCCCAAACTATTTTATATAATGCTTTTGACTTAGTTAAGGAAAAAACTGGTAAAGAACCAACTGAAGTATTTGAACAAGCTATGGAAAATATTAAACCAGCTTTAGAAGTTAAAAGTAGACGTGTTGGTGGAGCTAACTACCAAGTGCCAATCGAAGTTAAAGCCGACAGAAGTCAAGCTTTAGGTTTACGTTGGCTTGTACAATATGCTAGATTAAGAGGTGGTCACACAATGGCCGAAAATTTAGCTAATGAAATTATCGATGCTGCCAATGGTGTTGGAGCAGCGGTTAAAAAACGTGAAGACACTCATAGAATGGCCGAAGCTAATAAAGCCTTCGCTCATTATAGATGGTAAGAAAGGAATTAAAATATGGCTCGTGAATATGATTTAAAGCATACGCGTAATATTGGAATCATGGCTCATATCGATGCTGGTAAAACAACAGCTACCGAAAGAGTTTTATTCCATACGCATAAAATCCACAAAATTGGTGAAACTCACGATGGTGAATCACAAATGGACTGGATGGAACAAGAACAAGAACGTGGAATCACAATCACTTCAGCAGCTACAACCGCTTACTGGAAAGGATATAGATTAAATATTATCGATACTCCAGGACACGTGGACTTTACTGTTGAAGTACAAAGAAGCTTACGTGTATTAGACGGAGCTATTACCGTTTTAGATGCGCAAGCTGGTGTAGAGCCACAATCAGAAACTGTATGGCGTCAAGCTGATGACTATAACGTACCTCGTATGTTATTTGCCAACAAAATGGACAAAATGGGTGCTGATTTTGCCTATACCTTAGATACAATTGATAAATTATTGGGCGTTAATGCCAAAGCAATACAATGGCCAATCGGGGCTGAAAGTGAATTTAATGGTATCATCGACTTAGTTACCATGAAAGCTTATGAATATGATGGTAAGGAAGAAGAAGAACCAAAAGAAATCGAAATCCCAGCTGATTTAAAATCGCTTGCTGAAGAAAAGAGAAATGAACTTATCGAAGCCGTAGCGGAATTCGATGACGATTTAATGAATAAATATTTAGAAGGTGAAGAAATTTCTGTTGACTTAATTAAAAAAGCCATTAGAACTGGAGTTCTAGCAGTTAAATTCTTCCCAGTTATGTGTGGAACCGCTTTAGGAAATAAAGGTATTAAATTATTATTAGATGCCGTTATCGACTATATGCCGGCACCTACAGATATCGAAGCTATTAAAGGAACTGACTTAAATGGCAATGAAATTGTTAGACATCCTGACGATAAAGAACCATTTAGTGCTTTAGCCTTTAAAGTAATGACTGATCCATTTGTTGGAACTTTAACATTCTTTAGAGTATATTCTGGACACTTATCAAGCGGTTCATATGTTTTAAATGCTTCTAAAGATAAAAAAGAAAGAATTGGTCGTATCTTACAGATGCATGCCAATGACCGAACTGAAATAAGCGAAGTTTATACTGGTGATATTGCGGCCGCTGTCGGACTTAAAGGAACGACTACAGGTGATACTTTATGTGATGAAAAACATCCATGTATCCTAGAAAGTATGGAATTCCCAGAACCAGTTATCGAACTTGCCATTGAACCTAAATCAAAAGGTGACCAAGATAAAATGGGTCTTGCTTTACAAAAATTATCAGAAGAAGATCCAACCTTTAGAGCTTCAACCAATCCTGAAACTGGTCAAACAATTATCGCTGGTGTAGGCGAACTTCACCTAGATATTATCGTTGACAGAATGAAAAGAGAATTTGGTATTGAAGCTAATATCGGTCAGCCTCAAGTTTCTTATAGAGAAACTATTACCCAAGCTGGCGATTGTGAAGGAAAACACATTAAACAATCTGGTGGACGTGGACAATATGGACACGTATGGATAAAATTTGAACCAAATCCAGGTAAAGGATATGAGTTCGTTGATGCCATTGTCGGCGGAGTAGTTCCAAGAGAATATATTCCAGTAGTTGACAAAGGTCTTCAAGAAGCATTACAAACTGGTGTTCTTGCTGGATATCCAATGTTAGATGTTAAAGCAACATTATTCGATGGTTCTTACCACGATGTTGACTCATCTGAAATGGCCTTTAAGGTTGCGGCTTCTTTAGCTTTAAAAGAAGCTAAAAACAAATGTAAACCAGTAATCCTAGAACCAATTATGAAGGTTAACGTTAGAGTACCTGATGAATATCTAGGAGCCGTTATGGGAGACATTACCGCTAGACGTGGTCGTCCACTAGGCCAAGAATCAAAAGGTAATTCATTATCTATTGATGCTATGGTACCACTTTCTGAAATGTTTGGTTATGTAACAACTTTACGTTCAAATACTCAGGGAAGAGGTAACTATACTATGACTTTTGACCATTATGAAGAAGTTCCAAAGAACATTTCTGAGGAAATAATCAAAAAAAATGGTGGAAACTAAGCTAAAACACTTGCAATTTTAGTTTAGACTTGCTAAAATTAAAGATGAAATTAAATAAAGGAGGAAATTAATTATGGCAAAAGAAAAATATGACCGTTCAAAACCACATGTTAATATTGGTACAATCGGACACGTGGACCACGGTAAAACAACTTTAACTGCTGCTATTAGTAGCGTACTTTCAAAGAAAGGACTTGCTTCATTACAAGAATTCTCAGATATTGATAAAGCTCCAGAAGAAAAAGAACGTGGAATTACTATCAATACTGCACACATCGAATACGAAACTGAAAAGAGACACTATGCTCACGTAGACTGCCCAGGACATGCGGACTATGTTAAAAACATGATTACTGGTGCGGCTCAAATGGATGGTGCTATCTTAGTTATTGCAGCTACAGATGGACCTATGGCTCAAACTCGTGAACATATATTACTTTCACGTCAAGTTGGAGTACCTCGTATGGTAGTATTCTTAAATAAATGTGATATGGTTGATGATCCTGAGCTTTTAGATTTAGTTGAAATGGAAGTTCGTGAATTATTAACTGAATATGGTTATGACGGAGATAATACTCCAATTATTAGAGGTTCTGCATTAAAAGCTCTTGAAGGTGATGCTGATGCTGAAGCTAAAATTATGGAATTAATGGATGCTATTGATAATTGGATTGAAACTCCAGAAAGAGACGATGCTAAACCATTCTTAATGCCAGTAGAAGATGTATTTACTATTACTGGTCGTGGAACCGTTGCTACTGGACGTGTTGAACGTGGTAAACTTTCACTTAACGAAGAAGTTGAAATCGTTGGACTTAAACCTACTAAAAAATCAGTTGTTACTGGTATTGAAATGTTTAGAAAACAATTAGACTATGCAGAAGCAGGAGACAATGCCGGAGTATTATTACGTGGTATTGCTCGTGAAGATATTGAACGTGGTCAAGTTATTGCTAAACCAGGATCAGTTACTCCACATACTAAGTTCAAAGCTCAAGTTTATGTACTTAGTAAAGAAGAAGGTGGAAGACATACTCCATTCTTCAGTAACTATCGTCCACAATTCTATTTCCGTACTACTGACGTTACTGGTGTTATTGAACTTCCAGAAGGAGTTGAAATGGTAATGCCAGGCGATAACGTTGAAATGACTGTAGAATTAATTGCTCCAATCGCTATTGAAAATGGAACAAAATTCTCAATCCGTGAAGGCGGTAGAACTGTTGGTTCAGGTAACATTTCAGAAGTTATCAAATAATAAATTAATTAAGGCTGAAAAAATCAGCCTTTTTTAGTGCAAAATAGTGATGTACACACAAATAATTACTATAAAAACATATGATAAAATGAATTTGACAATAAACATAAAATATGTTAATATATTGGCGTTTTAAAGAAGGGGGTGTAGTACATTATGCAGCATGCAATGATGATTGAAGAAAAAAGAATATCAGCTTCAGAAAGACAAAAATATATTGATGAATTATACCAATATAAAATAAATTTGCTTGAAGAAATGCGACAGAAAAACGAAAAAATTAAAGCTGAATTAACTGATAAATTCGATCAAAGATATAAATTAAATGGTAAACCGTTTGAAATTACGATTAAACTTAGTCGTTTATTACAAGAATTATCTACTTTAACAAATATTTTAGCTGAGGAAATGGATTTACAAATTTATATTGAACATTTAAAAGATGATAAGTCTTTAGATAAAATAGCTTTAAATATTTCTAGCGGTATTCATTTAGATAATTCAGAGAGACAATTATTTAAATATAAAGGTATTGTGTTAGCTAATAACGATTTTAATGAAATTCAAGCTAATGGACAGAGTTTATATGAAATTTTACACATTAACCCAGATGATGAGATTTCACGTACAATTAATGGAAATGCACGTCGTCGTGATTTTGATAATATTATGTGCCAAATTAATGTATCTACATTAGCTAGATTTGAACATATAAATAGTCTTTCAAAAATAGCATGGTATCCATCAGAAACCTTTATTCAAGCAGTTACGAACTGTGCTGATTATGATAAAACATTAGGCGTTAAACCACATGTAATGGTATTAAAACAAGATAAAATAAAAAAAAATAAAAAAAGTGCTTAAGAACTGATTTGAAGAAAATCAGTTCTCTTAGTCACTTTTTTATTTTTTTAAAGAAAAAAGCAGGAATTAGGAATTTTTATAGGGTATATTACTATAAAGGAGGAAGTTTTATGCATGAAATTATAAGTGAAGACATCGAAATAAAAAATTTAATCTACGAAATAAGAGGTAAACAAGTGATGTTAGATAGTGATTTAGCGTATCTTTATGGAGTAGAAACTAAGCGAATAAATGAAGCCGTCAGAAATAATTCAATAAAGTTTCCTGAAAGGTTTGTTTTTAGGTTGTCCAAAGAAGAGTATGAATGTTTAAGGTCGAAAATTTCGACCTTAAATGGTGGAAGAGGCAAACATAGGAAATATTTACCTTATGTTTTTACAGAGCAAGGAGTAGCCATGTTAGCGACCGTATTAAAATCTAAAGTCGCGGCTAAAGTAAGTATTGCCATCATGGATGCCTTTGTTCAAATGCGCCATTTTGTAATTGATAATAAAGATGTATTTAATAGATTAACGAAAGTTGAATATGACTTATTAAATCATGACATGAAAATAAATCAAATACTAGATGAAATGCACCCAAAAGAATTTAAAGAGAAATTGTTTTTTGATGGTGAGATTTATGATGCTTATAGTTTACTTATCAA
>CANRBD010000061.1 GCA_947628765.1 uncultured Bacilli bacterium | reverse complement strand
GAAGATTGGAGAATAGTTTCTTTAGAAGAAGATGGAACAATTAAGATAATGAAAAATCCAACAGATGACACAAGGGTAACACAAATAGCATTTGATGCAAATGGAAAACGTGATACTGGATATTGTGCACTAGGTAGTGCTCCAACATCTGGATGTAATGCATGGGCAGAGACAGAAAGCTATACAAGCGCGGATAATAGGTGGAAGGGTGCAGTTGAAAAAGATAGTGAAATCAAAACATACTTAAATACAAACTATTATAATACCATCGAAGCCAATACAGATAGCATACAAGAACATGAATTCTATTATGGTCCTGTTTCATGGGGAAATGATACTTTAGCCAAACAAGTAGAAGAAGAAAAAGTAGCAAGTGCTAAAAGTAACATCGGATTAATTCAAGCAAGTGATTACATTAAGTCAAATAGTGATATAGCCAAATGTGGAACATTTAAATTAGTAAGGGCTAATTATTCATCATGTAAAAACACATCATGGATGGTCAAGGATTTTGCTGGTGTGTTTTACTGGACGCTCTCGCCTGGTGGTGATAATACGAACGGTGTGTTCGCGGTGGCCGCTAGCGGTACCATCAATGGCCCAGGAGCGCATTCCACTGATGGGATTGTCTTCCCTGCTTTATATCTACAATCAACTATTACCTTATCAGGTAAAGGCACCCAAAATAGTCCATATATAATACAATAAAGGAAAGTTTATTTAACTTTCCTTTATTATATTAACTTAAAATTTTGATTATCATATACTAATGTAGGAGGAGATAGATTTGCGTTTTTCAGATAATTTTTTTAAAAGGGTAGAGAAGAAAACTAATGTTGGTAAACAAACAATTTTAGATTTGGCAGCTAAATTACAAAAAGCTGATTTAAAAAATGAACAGACTTTAAGAGAGGTAATTCAAGAGTTAGGGCAAATGACAGGTAAAGATGTTTCAAAAGAAAAAGAAGATAAAATCATTGAGGCAGTTGTCAATGATAAAGTGCCTGATGATATCGATAAAATGATTTAACTATCGTATTGATAGTTTTTTTGTTCTATAAAAAATATTTTCATCATATATTTTAGTAAACTATGGAAAGTAGGGATTAGATGGAAAAAATTGATATTATTAAAAGCATTACTGAAAGAACAGGTGGGGATATATATTTAGGTGTCGTAGGCGCGGTTAGAACAGGTAAATCAACATTTATAAAAAGATTTATTGAAAACCTAGTTGTTCCTAATATTGAAGATGAATATGAACGCAAACGCACTTTAGATGAAATACCACAATCAGCCCAAGGTAAAACCATTATGACTACTGAGCCAAAATTTGTTCCTGGTAATGCGGCAAAAATTAAAATTGATGATTTTACTGCTGATGTAAGACTAGTAGATTGTGTTGGTTATGTTATAAATGGCGCCAAAGGTTATGAAGATGAAAATGGCCCACGCATGGTTAGGACGCCATGGTATGAAGAAGAAATACCATTTATTGAAGCGGCAGAAATTGGCACTGAAAAAGTTATCAAAGACCATTCAAGCATTGGGGTATTAGTCACTTCTGATGGTTCCATTGGTGAATTTTCACGAGAGGATTATGTTGAAGCTGAAGAAAGAATTGTTGGTGAGTTAAATGAAATTGGGAAACCATTTATTGTCATTATGAATTCAACTCATCCAATGCTTCCAGAAACGGAAACATTAACTCAAAATTTAAAAGAAAGTTACAATGTACCAGTAATCCCCATGAATGTTGAAAACATGAGTGAACGTGATGCTTATAACATTTTAAGAGAAGCCTTATATGAATTCCCAGTAGTTCGTATTAATGTTGAAATGCCAGATTGGGTTGCTTGTCTTTCACCTTCTAATTGGCTTAAAAAAGCCTATATTGAAACAATTAAAGAAAGTATTTGTGAAATAGATAAATTAAGAGATATCGATTGTATAACTGAAAGCTTAGAAAAATGCGAATATATCAGTAAAGCATATCTTTCAGAAGTTAATACTTCGACAGGTGAAGTTAATGTAACTTTAAAAGCCCCTAATGAGCTTTATAATGAAGTTTTAAAAGAAATTATTGGTGTCGATATTACTAATCGTTCACAGCTGCTTACTTTATTCCAAGATTATAATGAAGCTAAAAGCGAATATGATCAAATTAAAGATGCCCTTAAAATGGTTAAAACCACAGGTTATGGAGTTGCCAGTCCAACTCTAAGTGATATGACTTTAGAAAATCCAGAAATTATTAAACAAGGCAGTAGATATGGTATTAAATTAAAAGCTGTAGCGCCTTCAATTCACATGATTAGGGTCGATGTTGAAAGTACCTTTGAGCCGATTATCGGTTCGGAACTTCAAAGTAAAGAATTAATTAATTATTTAATGAAAGACCGTGAAAGTGATACTTCAGATATTTGGAAAAGTGAAATTTTTGGTCGTAGCTTAGATGTAATCGTTCAAGAAGGAATTCAAGCAAAGCTTTCATTAATGCCAGAAACAGTTAGATTTAAACTACAACAAACTTTATCTAAATTAGTTAATAAAGGCTCAAGTAATTTATTTGCCATTGTCTTATAAGAATAGTTTAAAATCTATTCTTTTTTTCTGCAAAAGAACGGATATTTCACAAAAATAAAGAAAAAAGTAACAATTTAGCATAAAAATATCAAAAAAGTGCAAAAAATACGCGAAATATATTGATTTTTCATGTGAAACATGGTATTCTGAAAATGTAAGCAAGGTAGCTTAACAATTTTATATAGGAGGTATTTAGACATGACAAAACAAATGTTAGTAAACTATATTGCAGAAGAAACAGGATTAACAAAAGCAGATGCTACAAGAGCTCTTGACGCTACTATGAAAGGTATCGTTAAAGGATTAAAATCAGAAGGAAAAGTAGCCTTAACTGGTTTCTGCACTTTTGCAACTCAACACAAAGCTGCAAGAAAAGGACGTAACCCAAGAACTGGTGAAACAGTTACTATTCCTGCTAGAACTGCAGTTACTATCAAAGCTGGTGCTAAATTAAAAGACGCTGTTAACTAAGGCTTTTTATAGCCTTTTTTTTCTGCTAAGAAGGAGGAATTAATGTGTACAGTGCGGCCCTTAATGTTTTAAAAAAAATTGAAGAATATGGTTATAAAGCTTATATTATTGGTGGCTTTCCACGTGATTTATATTTAAAAAGAAGTTCTATTGATGTGGATATTTGTACTGATGCTACCCCCATGGAAATTATGAGTATTTTTGAAGAAGTAGTAACAACTAATCAAGAATATGGTTCAGTCGTTGTAATGTACGATAAAATCAATTTTGAAATTACTACTTTTAGAAGTGAGGGTAAATATATTGATAATCGTAAACCAATAGATATTAAATATATAGATAACTTAGAAGAAGATTTAAAAAGACGTGATTTCACGATTAATACATTATGTATTGATAAAGATGGAAACGAAATTGATTTATTAAATGCCAAAAGCGATTTAGATAATCATATTATTCGGATGATTGGCAATCCTAAAATTCGCTTAAAAGAAGATGCTCTTAGAATATTAAGAGCGGTCAGATTTGCTACCGTGTTAGACTTTGAACTAGAACCAGTTTTAAAGGCTTATATTAAGAAATATGCCCCTTTAGTTAAGAAATTATCTAAAGAACGTAAACGCGATGAATTAGATATTATTTTTGCCAGTCCTAATAAAGAATATGGAATTAAATTATTGATTGAATTAAAATTAGCTGATAATTTAGATATCCCTAAACTTAGAAAAATTAAGATCACACCATCACTTATGGTAACTTGGGCTCAGTTAGATGCCCTTGATAAATATAATTTCAGTACTAATGAAAAAGATACTATTTTAGCACTACTCGCACTTAAAAATAAAAATTTATTAGATAAGTATACTTTGTATAAATATGGCTTATATGTCTGTGATTTGGCTAGTGAATTATATGGCATTAATCGTAATAAGATAAATAAAGAATATTCTAATTTACAAATTCATAGTAAGCTAGATATTGCTTTAAGCCCAATGGAAATATGTGAGATTTTAAATAAAGAGCCAGGGAAATTTTTAAAAGATTTAATCAGAGATTTAGAGAAAAAAATTGTAAATGATGAACTAGAAAATTCTAAAAAAACTTTAACCTCATATATTACTAATAATTATAGTTAAAACATACCTTTTAATAAGGGTGTTTTTTTATGAAAAAAATCATTATTTTTTTAATAATTACCTTTTGTGTTTTAAGTCACATTGACACCAGAGCTTTTACCGCTAAACATATTGATTTAAGATTAAAAGAAAATGAAATAGGTATTGTCTTTTTAAGACTTAAACACAGTAATTCGCTTTTAATTACTGATAATGAAAAGTCTTCATTATTTGTTTTAGAATATCAAAACAACGAAGGGATAAAGGAGGCATTAAAAATCTTCAGACAAAAGCCTGATATTTTTTATCTGCAAAATAACATAGATAAAAAAGTAGGCAATATCCATGTGACAAAAAACGAAAATATTTTTAAATTTCAAATAAATAACTATATGCTTTGTGTTTATGATAATATTTCAAAAGGAAGTTGTGATTTTATATATCTTATGCATTTAAATAAGGAATTTTATCTTAGTGAAAATACTTCCGCTGTTTTTTATGATGATTCAATTAACACAAAATGGCTCAAACAAGTTCAAGAATCATGGATTGAAAGCAATATTGTTAGTTCAGATAGTTTTACCATTTTAAAACTCGATGAAGAATCCTATAATGTTGCCATAGTTCCATCGACAAATTCCCATAATTAGTTTATAATAAACATAGGTGATTTAAATGACAGGAAAAATAATTGATATATTAAAAGATGGGAATATAATCATTCCTAAATTATTGCTTACAAATTATAAAAAATTAAAAATGACCGATGAAGAATTTATCGTTCTTGTTTATCTTTTAAATAATCGTGAATTTGATCCAGAACGTATTTCTCGTGATTTAGAACTTAAAACCGTAGATGTACTTAATATCATTAACAATTTAACAAAAAAAGATATTATTTCTTTAGACCGGGTAACTAATAACAATGTCGCTGAAGAATATGTATCTTGTGATGAACTTTATAAAAAATTAGCTTTAATTTTAATGGAAAATAAAAAAGAAGTTAAAGATACCAACATATATGATAAATTTGAAAAAGAATTTGCCCGTACTTTAAGCCCTATGGAATATGAAATTATTACCGCTTGGCTTGAAGATGATATGACTGAAGAAATTATTCTTTTGGCTTTAAAAGAAGCTGTTTATAATGGCGTTAGTAATTTAAGATATATTGATAAAATTTTATATGAGTGGAAAAAGAAAGGCATAAAAAATAAAGCTGATATCCAAAAATCACAAACCACCAAAAAGAAAAATAAGAAAGAAGTATTTGACTATGATTGGCTTAACGAATAAAATTGAAAATTATTTAGACGAACTTTTTCCAAATCCTCGCTGTGAACTTAATTACACCAAAGATTATGAACTTGTTTTAGCGGTCATGTTAAGTGCTCAAACAACTGATAAAAGAGTGAATATGGTTACGAATATATTATTTTCAAAGTATCCTAATTTAGAAGCTTTAAGTAAAGCTAAACTAGAAGATATTACGCAAATTATAAGACCTATTGGAACCTTTAATAAAAAAGCTAGTAATGTTATTGAAATTGCTACAAGACTTTTACAAGACTGTCATGGTAAAGTCCCTAATAATCGCGAATATTTAGAAAGTCTTCCTGGCGTAGGTAGAAAAACCGCAAATGTGGTTTTAAGTAATTTATTTAATGAACCTTGTATAGCAGTTGATACTCATGTAACTAGAGTAAGTATTCGTTTGGGCTTAGCTAAAGAAGGGGATGATCCATATACTATAGAAAAAAAACTAACTAAAAAGTTTAAAAAAGAAGATTTATGTAAAAGACATCATCAATTAGTTTTATTCGGTAGATACCATTGTATGGCTAGAAAACCCCAATGTGCAAACTGTCAACTAAGGGATATATGCAAATATAAAAAGTAACATATTAGAAAGATAATAGACATTTGTAAATAAAATGTTTATAAAAATGCTATCAAATTTGATAGCTTTTTTTTGAACAAAAAATATTGCATTTATAAACGAACATATGTTATAATTAAATTATCATGGATAGGGGGTAATAAACATGAATCAAGATAAAATGTATTTAATTAATAAGATATTTAAAAATGAAACAATTAGAACAGTTTGGGATAAGGAACAAGAAAAATATTTTATAAGTGTTGTAGATATAGTAGGTATTATCGCAGAAAGTAAAGATAAACAAGCATATTGGCGAAAATTGAAACAACGATTAAGAGAAGAAGGCAATGAAACCGTGACAAATTGTCACGGTTTGAAACTTAAAGCTCAGGATGGTA
>CANRBD010000060.1 GCA_947628765.1 uncultured Bacilli bacterium | reverse complement strand
AATTTTTACGACGGCTTATCAGTTAAAGGAGGTAATTTAATGAATTATTACCAAAATATAAAAGATATTTTAATTAAGAATGAAATTTATAAACAAGTAAAAGATTATTCTAAAAATAAACATGATTTAGAAAGCTATTATGAAGTAGGTAAACTTTTAATTAAAGCCCAAGGTGGAGAAAAACGAGCTAAGTATGGAAATAAACTTATTAAGGAATATTCTTTAAAATTAACTAAAGAGCTTGGTAAAGGATATACTTATACTAATTTAAGCAGAATGCGCCAGTTTTATTTACTTAGTCAAAAAGTTGTGGCACTGCCACAACAATTAACTTGGAGTCATATCAATGCTATATGAGCTTTAAAGGATATCCAAGCAATAAAATATTATATTTATATTTGTGAAAAACAAAATATTGGATATCGTGAACTTAGAAAACGTATCAAAGCAAAAGAATATGAGCGAATTGGTTATAAAGAAGAGTTAGAAGAGCCTAAAGTAAATACTTTAATCAAAAATCCAATTATTATTAAAACCAAAAATATTCCAAATAAATTAACGGAATATGTTCTTCATCAAATGATCTTAGAAGATATGGATAATTTTTTAAAAGAATTAGGAGTAGGATTTTTATATGCTGGTCATGAATTCAAAATTAAAATTGATAATGACTTTCAATATATAGATTTTCTTTTATTTAATACTAAATATAATTGCTATGTAGTGTTAGAAGTTAAAACTAAAAAAGTATTAGCTAACCATATTGGACAAACTTTAAATTACATGAATTATATAGACAAATATATAAAAGAACCATTTCATAATAAGACTATTGGTGTAATTTTATGTAAAAAAGAAAACAAATTTATTTTAGAATATTGCAGTAACTATAAAATTTTTACCACGACTTTTAAATTAAACTTACATAATTTGGTATAAATTTTAAGGCCTTTTCCATAATAATTTTGGGAGGAATAATATGGAAAAGACAAAATATAAAAATTTAGTAAACAAACATACTCCAAAAGAAGATGTGTTTTATAATGCAATTATTGCTTTTATTACAGGTGGTATTATGGGAATAATTGGTCAAGGCTTAATAGATTTTTATGCTTATTATTTAACTATTTCGACTAAAGAAGCCACTGTTTGTATGTTAGTAACACTTATTTTTATAAGTTGTTTATTTACTAGTATTGGTTTCTTTGATAAATGGGTTAATTTTGCGAAATGTGGACTTATTATTCCAATTACTGGTTTTGCTCACGCCACAATGAGCGCTGCTTTAGAATATCGTAAAGAAGGTATGGTTTTAGGTGTGGGAGCTAATATGCTTAAATTATCTGGAGCGGTAATTATTTTTGGGGTGGTTAGTGCTTGGACCTTTAGCTTAATTAGAATGTTATTGGGGGCGATATAATGACCTTTAAATATAATAATGTATATATAACAGATACAGCCACGGTTACTGGTCCTTATGAGGCCAAAGGTCCTTTAAGTAAATACTTTGATTATAGTTATCCAAATTTATATTTTGGTCAAAAAACTTGGGAACAAGCTGAAAGCAAATCAATTAGTGATGCGGTTGATATTTTATTAGATAAAGTTGGTTTAGCCAAATTTGATATTGATGCATTCATTGCCGGTGATTTATTAAATCAAATTACAGCATCTAGTTATGCTGGCAGTAATATACCAACTTCATATATAGGAATTTATGCCGCCTGTGCCACTAGTACCCTAGGTCTCGCCATTGGGGCAAGCATGATCGAAAGTGGGGTAGCTAATAAAATAATATGTGCTACTTCATCACATAATAATGCGGCTGAAAAGCAGTATCGTTATCCAGTAGAATATGGTGGGCCAAAGCCTAAAACGACTACCTTTACTTCCACTGGTAGTGCTGCTGCTTTACTGTCTAATAAAAAATCCGACATTAAAATCACTAGTGCTACTTTAGGTACAGTAATTGACTCGACAATTACAGATATTTATAACATGGGGGCCGTAATGACACCAGCTGCTGCTAATACAATTTATAAACATTTAAAAGAAACTGGTAAGACTATTGATTATTATGATTTAGTATTAACTGGTGATTTAGGTATTTATGGTAAAAAAATGCTTAGAGAATTTTTGCAATTAGAATATGGCATTGTGTTAAAAAATTATAATGATACTGGTGTAATGCTTTATAATTTAGAAAACCAACCAGTGTATGCCGGGGCCAGTGGTCCAGCTACAGCTCCACTTGTTACTTATGGATATATTTTAGATCAAATGAAAAAGGGCAAGTTAAAAAAAGTTTTATTAGTAGCTACAGGTGCTTTAATGAGCCCAACGATGACTAATCAAAAACTTTCAATTCCGGCGATTGCTCATGCCGTTAGTTTGGAGGCGATATAATGATTTATTTAAATGCTTTCTTATTTGCCGGAATTATTTGTGCGATTGGACAAGTTATTTTAGATAAAACCAAATTAACTCCTGGGCATATTACCGTTATATTTGTAGTTATTGGTGCTTTTTTAGATATTTTTGACATTTATGATAAATTTGTCTTATGGGCTGGTGGCGGAGCTTTAGTACCAATTACGAGTTTTGGTCATATGCTTACTCATGGCGCGATTATGGGTTATAATGATCAAGGCTTGATGGGTTTATTTATTGGTGCATTTGATTTAACTTCAGCTGGTATATGTGCCACCATTATTTTTTCTTTCTTTTTGTCAATTATTTTTGAACCAAAGGATTAAAAAAATTAGTTAAAATTTTTTAACTAATTTTTTTATAGAAAACTTATTTTCCTCATCTAATTTTTGGCATTTATCAATATTATCTTTTTGCCCGCTTCTTTTAATAATATCACAAATTAAATGAACAATGTGATCCCTTTCAGTTTTAGTAGCAGGCATGCTAGAATATAAGTTTAGAAACCTCATAACTTTTAAAAATTCTTCTTTACTTCCATATTCAAGGAATTGATAAATGATGCTATCTATATCATTATAAAAATAAGCTTTTTCCATATCATGAGGATTATCAAAGATATTTTCTAAATATTTTATGACATAAGTATTGGTCTTATATGAAATTTGACGTGTACCAAAAATTCTTTCATTTAAAAGTTCTGTATAACCTTCGTTTAAACCGCGAAACCAATCTAAATCTTCACCTAGGATACTAAAGCCTGTTAGTGAATAATTGGTGCCATTTTTACATATTTCGCGGCTAGAAGCAGCATGTAAAAATTCATGTTCTAAAACCCCAGGTTTGTTTTTATAGATTGTTATTTCATTACTTTTATAACTATATGTACCTAAGGCATCTAAAAGTAAGTGTTTTCTTTGATAAAACGGTACATAATGAATGTTTAAATTTTCGAGATTAAAAAATAAATCTGGTAAATTAGAAACTCCTAAATGGCTAATTAATTTGCCGATTAATGGTGTTAATTCTTCATATTTGTTTAATGAATATAATATTTCTTGAGCCGCAGTTTCAAGTTCTTTAGGAAAATGTTTATATATATTTTTTTGTGGTACATAATCTTGAAGCGTATATTTTAATAATTCTTCATTGTAATTTATCCAACCTTCTTTCATTTCGATATTTTTTTGTAGTTCATATTTACGATCTTGCTGCAAACGAAAGGCAAGGTAATTACAAGCAATTATTAAAGGGCCTACTTGCAATAAATCATATAATATATTTAAAAATTCCATATAATACCCCCATAACTGACAAAATATCCTATCATTAAATGTAAACCTTGTCAAATTAATCATAAGATATTGAAAAATATTATAGTTTTGGTTATAATTATATTAAAGATAAGGATTGGTGAATATGCGAAGAAGGCGTAATAGAAAAAATCAAAGAGCGGTAATTTTAGGGACAACTATTGCATTACTTGGAATAATGAGTGTGGGGTATGCTGCTTTTCAAACAAATATAACTTTAAATGCAAAAGGTAATATCAAACAATCAGGTGTTGTTACTACTGATGATTTAAAAAATAATGTTAAAACGGAAAATGGTGATGGAGAAGTAGCCAGTGATGGATTATATCAAGATCCTACAGAACCAGATAGATATATTTATCGAGGTGCAGAACCTGATAACTACATTACTTTTAATGATGAAGAATGGCGAATAGTAGCAATCGAATCAGATGGGGCAATCAAAATAATGAAAAATCCTACAGAGGAAAATCTAGTAACCCCAAAAGCATTTGATACAAATGGTCAACGAAATACAGGCTATTGTGAACAAGGTGCTGCCCAACAGTATGGATGTAATGTGTGGGCACAAAATAATAGTTTCACAAGTGCTAATGAACAGTTTACTGGAGCTGTAGATAAAGATTCAGAAATGAAGACCTATTTAAATAATGATTATTATAATACAATAACAACAAACAAAGATGCTATCCAAGAACATGACTTCTATTATGGATCAGTAACATGGGAAAGCGAAGATTTATCTGCTCAAGTAACAGAGGAGAAAAAGGCTAGTACTAAAAGTAATGTGGGTCTTATTCAAGCCAGTGATTATATAAAATCAAATACTAATACGGCACAATGTGGAACATTTAAACAAGTAAGAGATAATTATGCATCATGTAAAAACACATCATGGATGGTTAAAGGTCTTACAAGTAAATGGTATTGGACGCTCTCGCCTAATGGCAACGATAATAATACCGTACTCCATGTGGGTACCGACGGTCGTTTGACCAATCACTATGCGAATGGTACTTCCGGCTATGTAGCCCCAACCCTCTATCTAACACCAGGTATCCAATTAAATGGTAAAGGAACACAAAATAGTCCATATACTATAATAGAGGAAAAAAGTTAAGAAATAGTAATTATCTATTTCTTTTTTTATGCCCAAATTTCAAAAGAAACATATACTAAAATGAGACATAGGGGGCGGCTTATGAAATTAAATGATTTAAAAATAGGTGATAAAGCCACAATTATTAAAATGAAAGCCCATCCAAGTATAAAAAAAAGATTATTAGATATTGGTTTAATTAGCGGTTCAGAAATCAAAAAGGTTTTAGAAAATAAAGGTATGAATGGTTATGAAATAAAAGGCGCAGTGATTGCCATTAGATGTGAAGATACTAAAGATATCGAGGTTAAATTATGAAAGTTGGCTTAATTGGCAATCCAAATGTCGGTAAAAGTACGATATTTAATACGCTTACTGGCTTAAATCAACATACCGGTAATTGGTCGGGAAAAACAGTTGAAAAAGCAACCGGCTATAAAACATATAAAAACATTAAATATCAAATTGAAGATTTACCAGGCACTTATTCTTTAATGGCGCATTCGAAAGAGGAAGAGGTAACTAGAGATTTTGTTTATAGTGGAGATTATGATAAATTAATTGTTGTGTGTGATGCAACTTGTTTAGAGCGAAATCTCAATTTAGTATTGCAGGTATTAGAAGTTACGGATAAAGTAATTGTTTGTATTAATTTATTAGATGAAGCTAAAAAGAAAGGCATTGAAATAGGTTTTAAAAAGTTAGAAGATATTTTAAAAGTTCCCGTTATTCCCGTAACCGCAAAAAAAAATATTGGCATTGATAATCTTTTAGAAAGTTTAGCTTATGAAAATAAAGAAACCTATAAAATTAAATATGATGAAAATATAAAAGAAGCTATATCTAAGATTAAACCATTAATAGATAAGCAAAATATTAATAAAGAAGCAGTATGTTTAAGATTAATTTGTAATGATTTAAGCTTTATGGAAACTTTTAATTTTAGTAGTGATAAAATACTTTCATTAAAAATTAAGGAAGCTCAAAATTATTTAAATAAAAAAGGTGTTCCTAAAGAAGAAATTGAAACATATATTACTGAAGAAGTAATTAGAGATTGCGGGGACATTGCAAGTAAAACAATTATATTTACAAAAAAAGATTATAGTAAAAGAGATAGAATTATTGACAAATTTTTAACTGGTAAAATAACTGGTTTTATTAGTATGTTATGTCTTTTACTTATAATTTTTTGGATAACTATAAATGGCGCTAATTATCCTTCATCATGGCTTTATGATTTCTTTTTTGGCCTAGAGGATAATATTATCGATGGTTTAAAATTTATTCATTTGCCTAATTTAGTTATTAATGCTTTAGTATTTGGGGTTTACCGGGTTTTAGCTTGGGTAGTAGCTGTTATGCTACCACCAATGGCGATATTTTTTCCTTTATTTACTTTGCTTGAAGATTTAGGCTACTTGCCAAGAATGGCTTTTAACTTAGATAATATTTTTAAAAAATGTGCTTCATGCGGTAAGCAAGCTTTAACAATGGCGATGGGATTTGGTTGTAATGCCGTTGGGGTCATTGGCGCTAGAATAATTGATTCACCTAGGGAACGTTTAATGGCTATTTTAACTAATTCTTTTGTACCTTGTAATGGTAGATTTCCAATTTTAATTTCCATGATTACGATGTTTTTAATTACCTTTAGTGGTACTAGTTCATTTTTAAGTGCACTACTTTTAACTTTAATTATTTTAGTAGGTATTCTCATGACTTTTATAATTTCTAAAATTTTATCTAAAACTCTATTAAAAGGTGTACCATCAGCTTTTACTTTAGAACTACCACCATACCGAAAGCCACAAATTACGAAAGTAATTATAAGATCCATTTTCGACCGGACTTTATTTGTTTTAAAAAGAGCTATTTGTATTTCGGCACCAGCTGGACTAGTGATTTGGCTTATGGCTAATATTC
>CANRBD010000059.1 GCA_947628765.1 uncultured Bacilli bacterium | reverse complement strand
AATCATATCTAATAATCTAAATAATGTAATGAAAATACTTGCAAGTATTACAATAGTAGTAGCCATACCAACAATAGTATCATCATTTATGGGAATGAATGTACCACTTGGTATATTTAATAATAATGGATATGCTTTTCTATTAATAGTATTAATATCAATTGTACTAAGTATAATTGTTGCTTGGATTTTAAGAAAGAAAAATATGCTATAAAAGTATAGCTTAATAACAAGTAATAATATTTAAAATAAATCTCAATATAACATAAAACAACTATAATATATTAGTAAAACATTGTAACAAATTATGATTATTTAAAATTAGCACTCTCGCTTGACAAATGCTAAAAATAGATGTATATTATAAATGTAGTAAGGGTATACTTACTATAGGTATTAAATTATATAAATGTGCTACCTAACAACACATTAACGGAAAGGAAGTAGATAATATGATGTTAATACCAAGAAGGAATTTTGATATATTTGAAGATGTCTTTGAAGATCCATTTTTTACATCAGATACCAAAAAAGCTATGAAAACTGATATTAAAGAACACGATGACCACTTTGAATTATTAGTCGATTTACCTGGCTTTGATAAAGATAATATTAAAATATCTTTGGACAAAGGTTATCTAACAATCGAAGCTAAAACAGATAATAGTAAAGAAGAAAAAGATAAACAAGGTAAATTTGTTCGTAAAGAAAGATATTTCGGTGAATGTTCACGAACCTTCTTTGTTGGTAACGATGTAACTGAAGAAGATATCAAAGCTAATTTTAAAAATGGAACTTTAAACATCGATGTTCCTAAATTAGAAGAACATAAAGAAATTCCAAATAAAAAATATATCGAAATCAAGTAGTAACTAAAGCTAGCGTAATTGCTAGTTTTTTCTTTATAAATGTAAACTAACATTTACCAATTATTATTATCCGTGGTATAATAAAAATAGTTAATAATAACTAAAGATAAAGAAAGGAACGATATCATGAATAAAGAAGAATTTGATAAAGAAAACGTATTTGGACTAGGTAGTCCCAACGATGCTTTTGCTAAGTATTTTACTGGCAAATCATATTTAAATCCCTTAACGGGTAAAGAAACAGATGTATTTTTGGCAAATGTTACTTTTGAACCAGGTTGCCGCAATAATTGGCACATCCATCATGCCACTAACGGCGGCGGACAAATTTTAATTTGTACAGCCGGCTCTGGTTGGTATCAAGAAGAGAATAAGGAAGCAATCAGTTTAACTCCTGGCAAAGTCATTGTTATCCCAGCTAATGTTAAGCACTGGCACGGGGCCAAAAAAGATTCATGGTTCAGTCATATTGCCGTTGAAGTTCCAGGGGAAAACACATCTAATGAGTGGTTAGAACCAGTAACCGATATAGAATATAGTAAATTGGATGGTGCTAGATGAAACTAGTACTATTAAGACATGGCGAAAGTGTTTGGAACAAAGAAAATAGATTTACTGGTTGGACCGATGTCGAGTTAAGTGAAAAAGGTATCGAAGAAGCTAAAACCGCAGGTAAAACTTTAAAACAAAATAATTTCACTTTTGATATTGCTTTTACTTCGGTATTAAAAAGAGCCAATGATACTTTAAAATATGTCTTAGATGCGCTAAATCAAGATATTCCCATTAAATATAGCTATAAACTAAATGAACGCCATTATGGCGCCTTACAAGGTTTAAATAAAGATGAAATGAAATTAAAATATGGTGAAAAACAGGTTCAGCTTTGGCGTAGGAGTGCTGATGTAAGACCCCCAGCATTAGATTTAAATGATAAAAGACATCCAAAATATGATTCCAAATACCAAGATATTCCTATAGATAAATTGCCATGTACGGAACATTTATTAGATACTTTAAAAAGAGTTACCGAGTATTATGAAAGTGACATAAAACCAGAACTAATTAATGGTAAAGATGTTTTAATTGTCGCTCATGGTAATAGTCTAAGAGCTTTAATTAAATATTTAGAAAATATCAGTAATGATGATATTATGAAGTTAGAAATTCCAACTGGAAAACCTTATGTATATGAACTTGATAATAACTTAAATATAATAAATAAATATTATTTATAACCATGCCAAGCATGGTTTTTGTATAAAATAAAATGTTTTTTATCATAATTATTTAGAGGTGAAACAATGAAAGAAAAGTCTATCTGGATGGAAAATTTAAAAACTGAAACATATTCATCACTTAAAAACGATATCGAATGCAAAATTTTAATAATCGGTGGTGGTATAGCTGGAATCAGTACAGCTTTCGAGCTTAAAGATGAAAAAGACGTCGTCTTAATCGATAAAGGAAAAATCGGTTATGGCGTAACCTCCCACACAACCGGTAAACTTACTTATCTTCAAAGTACTGTTTATACGGACATTGAAAATGTTCACGGTTTTAAAGTGGCTTTAAATTATTTAAATTCTCAAAAAGAAGCCATTAACCATATTAAAGATATTATTAGTAAATATAAAATTGATTGCGATTTAAGTCCAAACGATTCTTATTTATTTACTTACGAGAATAAAGAAAACTTAGATAAACAAAAATCTTTCTTAAAAAGAGCAAAAGTACCTTTTGAAGAAACTAAATTACCAATTAATATTCCTTCAATTTCAGCCATTAAAGTCAAAGATACTTATGTTTTTAATCCTCTTAAATATATAAATAAATTAAAAGATATCATAAGCCAATCTGGCGTTAAAATATATGAAAATACTACCGCCATAGATTTAGATAAAACTAATGATGGTTACATCATCAATACTAAAAATGGTCACATAAAAACTAAAAAATTAATCATCTGTACTCATTATCCATTTTTTGTAATCCCAGGCCTTATGCCGTTAAAATTATCTCTCGAAAAATCATATGCTTTATCCGCACCTTATAAAAATCAAAATTGGAATGCCATCAATATTGATAAGGAAACCTATTCCATAAGATTTTATAAAAATAATATTATCGTCGGTGGTTATTCACATCCTTTATATAATAATTTAGATTATCAAAAAGAAGAGGATAAACTTATAAATTTTTTTAATAAACATTTTAATGTTAAACCGCAAATGGTATGGCAAACTCATGACCTTACCGCCCATGATTATTTACCAATGATTGGCTTTTTAAACAAAAAAGACCCTAATTTATTAATCGCTATGGCTTTTAATAAATGGGGCATGACTAATGGTGTGTTAGCCGGCACAATTTTAGCTGATTTAGTTTGTGGTCAAGAAAATAAATGTGAAAATCTTTTTAGAATAGATCGTAAGCCATCTTTAGAAAAAACGCTTAATTTTATTACTAATAATTTTATGATTGGTAAAACTTATATCGGTACAAAATTATCAAAAAATAAACCATTTTATAACCACTCATATGTTACCAAAATAGATGGTAAATCGTGTGGCGTTTATGTCGATGAAAATGGAAAAAAGCACGTTGTCAGTAATATCTGTCCGCATTTAAAATGTTCACTTATTTTTAATAATAGTACCAAAACTTGGGACTGTCCATGTCATGGTTCCAGATTTGATATCGATGGTAATTTGATCGAAGGTCCAAGTGTCTTCGACATAAAAATTGAATAATTATAGACAAGCTGCATATAATTGATTAGGTGATTATATGGCAAAAAAAGCTAAAACAAAAGTGAAACCATCACGTATATCCAGATATTTCAGTAGGTTTTTAGTCTTAGTGATTTTAGTACTAGTGTCGCTAATTGTTTTAAAAGGTAATGCTAATTTACGTAATTTTATTAAAGAAAAGGTTTTCAATAGTAACTTAAATTTTGCCTCGATAAATGAAATTTATAAAAAATTCTTTGGCTCATCTTTGCCTTTATCCGATAATACAAAAAGTACAACTACCGTTGCCGCGACAAAACTAGAATATTCGAAAACCCAAAAATACAAAGATGGTGTTCAATTAACCGTTAAAGAAAAATATGCCGTACCCGTTATGGATAGTGGTTTAGTCGTTTTTGCTGGCGAAAAAGAAGGTTACGGAAATACTATCGTTATTCAAAGACCTGACAATATCGAAGTTTGGTATGCAAATTTAGAAAACGTCAATATGAGTTTATATGATTACGTTAAACAAGGGGATATCGTAGGGGAAGCTAAAGATAAAACTTTATATTTAGTATTTACTAAAGACGGAAAGGCCTTAGACTATAAAAAATATATTTAAAATTCATTTATTTTATTATATAACAGCCTTTATATGCATGATAACTGGCAATTTTAAAGGCTTTTTTATTTTCACTATCATCATCTTAGTTCATGAATTAGGACACATTTTAGCCGCTTTATTTTATAAATGGCAGATTGAAAAAGTATATCTACTGCCGTTTGGCGCTTTAACAATGTTTCATGAAAAAATAAATCGGCCTTTAAAAGAAGAATTTATAATTTTAATCATGGGTCCACTTATTCAAATATTTTTTGTCTTTATTTTACTAAATATAAATTATAATCATGATCTTTTAGCCTATAGTAATTTAATTTTATTTTTTAATTTGCTGCCAATATATCCCTTAGATGGCTCTAAATTATTAAATATTTTTTTAAATAAAATCACAAGTTTTAAAAAAAGCCATTTAATAACGATCTATATATCATTTTTAACCATACTTTTCATAATATTTAAAGTGAAAATAAGTTTAATTTTTATTTTAATTCTGGTTTTTGTGGCCATAAAAGTCTTTGAAGAATATAAAAATCACAATAATTTATTTAATGTTTTTTTATTAGAACGTTATCAAAATAAGTTTAATTTTAAAAAAAGGAAAGTAATTAAAAATATAAATGACATGAAAAGAGATTATAATCATATTTTTTATAAAAATGGAAAATACTGTACAGAGAAAGAAATTCTAAAGAAAAGGTTTGACTTTAAAAGGAAAATATGATAAAATTCATTATTGTGTAGAGCCTCACTCTACAACCGCACAAAAAAGGTTAAAAAAACTAGAAATAGTTACCTTCATGGCGAGTCTTAGATTATTAAAGGAGGTTTGAAAATGAAAGCTGTTATTGAAACCGGAGGAAAACAATATTATGTTAGCGAAGGCGCAATCTTATATGTTGAAAAACTAGATGGCGCTGAAGGCAGTGCAGTTACTTTCGATAAAGTATTAATGGTCGATGGTAAGAGTGGTAATCCTTACGTTAAAGGTGCTTCTGTTCAAGGTAAAATAGTAAAACATGGCAAAGCCAAGAAAATTACTATTTTCAAATTTAGAGCCAAGAAAAAATATCGTCGTACTCAAGGTCATCGTCAACCATATACAAAGGTTGAAATTACAAAAATTAGTACCAAATAATGATTAAAATCAATATTCGAAAAAACCATATCGAGATAAAGGGCCATGCGATGTATGACGATTATGGTAAAGATATCGTGTGTGCAGCTGTAAGTTCCATTGTCATAACCACGATTAATGCGATATTAAGTTTTGATAAAGATGCCATAAAATATGAAAATAAAGAAGGGTATATAAACATTAATATTGTTAACGAAAGTGAAACGACCAATAAACTTATTACTAATATGGTAAAATTGTTAAAAGATTTAGAGCAAGATTATCAAAAGAATATAAAAATAAATGAGGAGGTGTAAGCCATGTCATGGTTTAGATTGGATATACAATTATTCGCCCATAAAAAAGGACAGGGTTCCACTAAAAATGGACGTGATTCAGAATCAAAAAGATTAGGCGCTAAAGCGGCCGATGGCGAGTTTGTTACTGGTGGTTCTATTCTTTATAGACAAAGAGGAACTAGAATATATCCTGGTACAAATGTTGGTATCGGTAAAGATGATACTGTTTTCGCCAAAATCGATGGAATTGTTAAATTTGAAAGATTAGGTAGAGATAGAAAACAAGTTAGTGTTTATCCAAGATAAGAGATTAATTTCTCTTTTTTTTGTAAAATAAAACGCATGCATTTTTGCATGCTTGTTATTTATAAACATTTTTTAACTTATTTAAATAATCCAATGTAAATTTAATACAATCAGAAAATAACTTATCGAGCTCTTTTTCAGTATATAATTTATAAGGTAAATCATAACTTTCTATTTCTTTATCAACCCATTTATTAAGAAAATCGGTAGTATTTTCAATATCTTCTTTCGCATAGGTAAATTCCGACAAAGTTTTTAAATTTATAAATGTTTCATCGTTAAATGTAATTTTATGTCCAAGTTTATTTTCTAAAGCTAATTTTTTTCCATACTTCCAATACTCATATTGCTTCATTTCCAAAGTTTCGAGACTTCTGTTTACTATTTTACCATCATTTAAAATTATTTTCATACCTTCATCCGTATTTAAAAAGTGTTTTTGAAAAGTATAATTATTATAAAATTGATCAGTGATTAGATGTACTAAAAAACCTAAAACAATCGGGTTATTAAGTTTATCATGATATTTTTCTAAAAAATAATCTAAACTTATTTTATGATTAATGCGAAAATGACTTAAATTTTTATCTGTAATATTTGAAGATTTTATAATATATCCATCTAAAACATCAGGTAAAACAGTACCTAAAATAAAATCATCATTAAGGTTTAATTTTTCATTTACTTTATTTGCCACTGCAATGTGAATAGGCCATGAAGGCATAATATCATCTCCTATAAAAGTATATCATAAACTAACAAATATTAATATAAAAACTTCTAGGTTTTACCTAGAAATTTATTTACACATTGCTCTTGTTAACGCACTTTTCTTATAAATAAAAATCAACAAAAATAAGGAAAGAATATTCTTTCCTTATTCAACAGTTACAGATTTGGCTAAGTTCTTTGGCTTATCAATGTCACAACCACGCAATTTAGCCGTTT
>CANRBD010000058.1 GCA_947628765.1 uncultured Bacilli bacterium | reverse complement strand
GAGACATATGCGGTACAATTAGAACAAAACTTTGGAGGAACAGAAGCCCCAATAGTAATAACCGGAGATGGCTTACACAAAGACCCAGTCGAAGAAGGAAGATATGTCTATGCTGGTGCAAATCCAAATAACTGGATTACATTTAACAATGAAGAGTGGAGGATAATAGCCATTGAATCAGACGGGGCTATTAAGATAATGAGAGCTAAATTCTTAGAAAATAAAGCATTTGATTCAGCAGGAAAACGAACAACAGGTTATTGTTCATCTAGTAATAATGGTTGTAATGTTTGGGCAGCCACAGCTAATTTTGATAACCATTCTGATTTGAATTATGGTATTCAAGGAACTGTTGATAAAGATAGTGAATTAAAAACATATTTAAATGGTGAATATTATAATAATACAATCAAAACGAATAAAGACTATATACAAGAACATGTATTCAATTATGGTGCTGTTAAGATGGACAGTAAAGATATTGCTAAAATTATTGAAGAAGAAAAGAAATATTCAGCAACAAGTAATGTTGGATTAATATCCTTAAGTGATTATTTGCTAGCTATACCTGATAGAACAACATGTTATAACCCAGACACATGGTATATTATGAATTCAAAATGTGTAACTAATCAGTGGATGCACCATGCAGCAGAGGGAGCGGGTGCCGAAAGACTTTGGACACTATCGGCGGCTATATTCAATAACGGTACCTACGAAGTAACGAGCCCCGTGATGAATGTATTTAGTAGTGGCAAGATTGGAGGTAATAATGCAAGTTCTGTTTTTGGTGTAGTACCTGCGCTATATCTAAAGCCATCAGTAAAACTATCAGGTTCTGGTACTAAAGAAGATCCATATACCTTACCAACAAAAGTTTCCGAATTAAAGAATAAAGTAGGAAAAGATGGGCTTGTAGCTGATCCTAATACGGAAGAAGAAGGAAGATATGTCTATCAAGGAGCAAATCCAAATAACTGGATAAAATTTAATGATGAAGAATGGAGAATAATAGCTGTAGAAAATGATGGGAAATTAAAGATTATGAAAAGTAATAAAGTTACAGATAAAGTATTTGATTCAGTTGAAGCAAGAACTACTGGATTTTGTGGCCTTGGTTCTGCTCAACAAAATGGATGTAATGTCTGGGCAGAAACCGAAAATTACATAAATGGAAAAAGTTCTGGAAAAGTAGATCAAGATTCAGCATTAAAAACATATTTAAATAATGATTATTATAATACTATATTAAGTGCAGATGCGAAAAAATATATAAATAAACACGCATTTTACTATGGTCCATGTGATTATAGCAGTGATAGTTTAGCTACTCAAGTTTCACAGGAAAAAGCATTTGATGCGCAAAGTAATGTAGGAATAATTACACTAAGTGATTATGTCAAAGCTAATAGTAATATTTCGCAGTGCGGGACTCTTCGCATGGCAATGAATTATACAGTTTGTAATGCTACAAATTATTTATATAGTGTTGATGCAGGAGCTACGATACCGACTTTAACTACAGATAGCCGAGATGATTTTAGTACAGGATATATACGGTCTATTAGGCATACTGATGGTAATATTGGTGGTACTACTCCGAAATCTAGTTTTGCTGTATATCCAGTTATCTATCTAAAATCAAATATTACCTTACAAGGTAAAGGCACACAAAATAGTCCATATACAATAGTGGAGTCATAGACTCCTTTAGGTAAGTAAAGCTTATCTAAAGGGGTTTATGACCCCAGACTAACGCACTTTTTTCTCTCAAAAACATTTCTTTTTATTATTTTTTATTATTTATATTATGATTATATTTCTTTTTGTGGTGCGTTAGTTCCTATAAAATTAAAGATAACTTTGTTATCTTTTTTCTTTACATTGTTTAAAACTAGTATAATATATCTTTCTAATATATTACCTTTATTGTATATAATGTGACATTTTTTTTAGTAAAGTTGTCATAAAATAAAAATATAAAAAATATACTTTTTTAGCACTCTTCCTCTTGACAGTGCTAAAAGAAGATGCTATAATGAAGTAGCAGTCCTAGAATAGGAGTGCTAAAAGAGGTGGTTAAATGATAACCGAAAGACAAAAACAACTCTTGAAATTAATTATTGAAGATTATATTAAATCTGTAAGGCCGGTTGGTTCTAAAGCATTATGTGAGATTATGAATTGTTCTTCCGCCACCATTAGAAATGAAATGGCCGCTTTAGAAGAACAAGGATTACTCGAAAAAACTCATACCTCATCAGGTAGAGTTCCAAGTGATAAAGGTTATCGTTATTATGTCGATAACATTATGGAACCGAAAGAACTCACTGGTGAAGACATGCTTAAATTACAAACCATCTTTAAAAATAATTCTTTAGTTTTATCTGATGCGATTGAAAAAAGTATGGAAATTGTATCTGAGCTTACTAACTATACAGTAGTTGTATTAGGTAGTGCTTCTGATAGTAATCGCGTAGTCAAAATCGAAGCTATTCCTACTGGACCAAATAATATGACAGCTATCATTATTACCGATAAAGGTCATGTTGAAAATCGTAACATTACAACACCGGAAAATGTTTCCCAAGGTGAGATTCAGCAAACGGTTGATATTATTAATAGGTTAATTGTGGGAACCCCTTTATCAGAAGTTAGTAAAGCTTTAGAGTTTGAAGTAAAACCAATCATTGGTAAATATGTAAAACAACATGAAGCTTTATATAATGCTTTCTATAATGCCTTTAGTGATTTTGCTGTAGGTCCTGATATTAAAGTATCTGGTCAAGCTAAATTATTAGGCGAACCTGAATTTAATGATGTTAAAAAAATGCGCGAGATTTTAAACAAATTCGAAGATAGCAATTTAATTAAAACCATTAAAGCGGATGAAGAAGGCGTTAAGGTTTATATTGGTAGTGAAAACATGCTTGATGATGATGTTTCCATTATTAAAACCTATTATACTAATAATGGGGAAGAAGGCACGATTGCTTTGATTGGACCTAAAAGAATGGAATACGCGAAAGCTGAAGCCTTACTAAAGTATATCAGAGAAAACATTGGAAAGATGAATAGGTGAAAATATGAAAGAGGAAAAAAATAAAAAAGAAGAAAAAGTAAAAAAAGAGGAAAAAAAGCCCAAAAAGAAAGACTGCAAGTGCGAAGAATATCAGGCGAGAATAAAAGAATTAGAAGAGGCGCTTTTAAGAAAAGAAGCCGATTTAATAAATTATCGCAAAAGAAAAGATGAAGAAGTTGCTAGAATGCTTAACTATTCAAATGAAGATATTGCCAAAGATTTACTTCCGATTGTCGATAATTTTGAAAGAGCAATTAGCTTAGATGATGATAATTTAGAAGATGAGCTTTCAAAATTCTTAGAAGGATTTAAAATGATTTATTGCCATTTAACTGATGTTTTAAATAAATTTGAAATCAAAGCTATCGATGGTAATAAAAAACCATTCGATCCTAACTTCCACCAAGCTGTCCTTACAGAAAAAGTGGAAGGTATGGAACCCGGAATGGTCGTTGAAGTTATGCAAAAAGGTTATTTACTTAAAGATAAAGTTATTAGAGTCGCTATGGTTAAGGTTAGCGAATAGAAGGAAAGGAATGATTATTTATGAGTAAAATAATAGGTATTGACTTAGGAACAACTAATAGTTGTGTATGCGTATATGATGGAGGCGAAGCTAAAGTTATCGCCAATCCTGAAGGAAATAGAACAACTCCTTCAGTAGTAGCTTTTAAAGATGGTGAAATCATTGTCGGAACAGCGGCTAAAAACCAAATGATTACAAATCCTGATACCGTATCATCAGTCAAAAGACTAATGGGTACTAAAAAGAAAATCAAAGCTAATGGTAAAGAATATACTCCTGAAGAAATAAGCGCGATGATTTTAGGTGATTTAAAGAAAACTGCTGAAGCTTATTTAGGTGAAGAAGTTAAGAAAGCCGTAATTACAGTTCCAGCTTACTTTAATGATGCTGAAAGACAAGCTACAAAAAATGCTGGTAAAATTGCTGGCTTAGAAGTTGAAAGAATTATCAATGAACCAACAGCTGCGGCTTTAGCTTATGGTTTAGATAAACAAGATAAAACAGAACAAATCCTAGTTTATGACTTAGGTGGTGGAACATTCGATGTTTCTATCCTTGAAATCGGTGATGGTGTTTTTGAAGTTAAATCAACAAGTGGTAACAACCGTTTAGGTGGCGATGACTTCGACCAAAAAATTATCGATTATTTAGCCGATAAATTTAAAGAAGAAAATGGTATCGATTTAACTGATGATAAAATGGCGATGCAAAGATTAAAAGATGCCGCCGAAAAAGCGAAAAAAGATTTAAGTGGTGTAACTACTACTAATATTTCACTCCCATTCTTATCACAAGGTGAAAATGGTCCACTTCATTTAGAATTATCTTTAACAAGAGCTAAATTTGAAGAATTAACTGATGATTTACTTACATCAACTTTAGAACCACTTAGAAAAGCTTTAAAAGATGCTAAATTAACTAAAAAAGATATCGATAAAGTATTATTAGTTGGTGGTTCAACAAGAATGCCAAAAGTTGCAAGCTTAATCAAAAAAGAATTAGACATGGAACCTTCTAAAAATGTTAATCCTGATGAAGTAGTTGCTATGGGTGCGGCTATTCAAGGTGGCGTTTTAGTTGGTGACGTTAATGACATCGTTTTATTAGATGTTACACCTCTCTCACTTGGTATTGAAACTTTAGGTGGTGTATGCACCGTTTTAATTCCAAGAAATACCACTATTCCAACAAGTAAATCTCAAGTATTTTCAACAGCTGCTGATAATCAACCAGCCGTTGATATCCACATCTTACAAGGTGAAAGAAAGATGGCTGCGGATAACAAGACATTAGGTAATTTCCAATTAACTAATATCCCACCAGCTCCAAGAGGAATTCCACAAATCGAAGTTACATTTGATATCGATGCTAATGGTATTGTCAACGTAACGGCTAAAGATAAAGGAACTGGTAAAGCTCAATCTATTACGATTACTTCAGGTGGCGCTTTATCTGATGATGAAATCGATAAGATGGTTAAAGAAGCCGAAGAAAATAAAGCGGCTGATGAAAAACGTAAAGAAGAAGCTGATACGAAAAATGAAGCTGAACAAACAATCTTTATGACTGAAAAATCACTTAAAGAGTTAGGTGATAAAGTCGATAAGAAAGAAAAAGAAAAAGCTGAAAAAGCAATCAAAGAATTAAAGAAAGCTTTAGAAAAAGATGACATCGAAGATATTAAAAAGAAAACAGAAAGTTTAAATGAATCGGCGATGGCCCTAGGCGCTAAACTATATGAAGAAGCGGCTAAAAAAGCTGAAGCTGAAAACAAAGAAGAAAATAAAGATGATAAAGACGATAACGTCAAAGACGCTGAATATGAAGAAAAGTAAGTTCTAGTTTGCTAGAACTTTTCTTCCTTAGAAAGGGAAATTATGGAAAAAGAAAGAGACCAAATAGAAGAGCAGTATAAGTGGGATTTAAGTACAATCTATAAAAATAAAGAAGAATTTTTAGAAGAATTTAATTGTATTCAAAAAAAAGTAGAAACATTTAAAGAAAAAGAATTTTTAAAAGATGCTGATAGTTTATATAATACTTTAAAAGAATTTTTCGATATTGATATGTTTTTAGATAAAATGTGGTCATATGCTAGTCAAAAATATGATGAAGATATTACCAATAATGAAAACCAAACATATAAAGAAAAAGTCATGAATTTATATCACACATTTTCCCAAAACACTTCTTTCCTCATGCCTAAAATTTTAGAGTTTGGTGAAGATAAAATTAATGCTTATTTAAAGGAAAATGAAAAATTAAAAACAGAATATGATTTTATTTTAGAAGATTTATTTAGAGAAAAACCGCATACCTTATCACTTGAAGAAGAAAAATTAATGTCTTCTTTAAACAAAGCTTTTAGTGATACTAGTAAGATTGCTACGATGTTAACCGATTCTGAAATAGATTTTGGTTTAATTAAAGATGAAAATGATAAGGAAGTAAAACTTACCGATACTAATTATGGAATTTATATTAGTTCTAAAAATAGACGTGTGCGTAAAGAGGCTTTTAACTCACTTTATAACGGCTATAAGAAATTTAATAATACCCTTGCCTTATCCCTTTCTTCTCATATCGATAAAATGGTTACTTTAAGCAAAGTACGTAATTATAGTAGTGCGCGTGCTGCTGCTTTGTTTGATGATAACATCGATGAGAAAGTATACGATAATTTAATCGATACTATTAGTAAAAATTTAGAACCTTTATATGATTACTATAAATTAAAAAAAGAAGTTTTAAACTTAGATGAAATGCATATGTATGATATCTATGTTGATATTGCTGCAGATATAGATAATACTTATACATTTTCTGAAGCTAAAGATTTCGTTTTAAAAGCTTTAAGCGTTTTAGGCGATGATTATGTAAATAATTTAAACAAAGCTTTTGATGAAAGATGGATTGATGTTTATCCTAATAAAGGTAAAAAAAATGGTGCCTATTCTGGCGGATCATATTTAACAAAACCATTTTTGCTTTTAGATTTTTTAGGTGAATATCACGATATATCAACGCTTGCTCATGAACTTGGCCATTCAATGCATACCTATTATTCTAAAGAAAATAACCCTTATCAATATAGTGGCTATCGTATTTTTGTAGCGGAAGTAGCTAGCCAAGTAAATGAATTATTATTAGATGATTATATGTTTAAGCATAGTAAAACTAAGGAAGAAAAAATAAATATTTTAAATCAAATTTTAGAATTATTTAAAGCCTCAATATTTCGCCAAACTATGTTTGCGGAATTTGAAAAAATAATCTTTGATAAAAATGAACGTGGCGAAATTATAACCGCTCTAGTTTTAAATAATGAATATTATAAACTAGTAAAAAAATATTATGGTAATAATGTAACTATTGATGAAAGCATAAAATA
>CANRBD010000057.1 GCA_947628765.1 uncultured Bacilli bacterium | reverse complement strand
ACCATATCTTCTGTTACATAAACAGGGATAAATTCTTTACCATTATGAACAGCAAATGTGTGTCCAATAAATTCAGGGAAAATTGTAGAACGGCGAGACCAAGTTTTAATTACTTCTTTTTTTCCAGATTCGTTTAATTCATTAACCCTTTTTAATAATCTATCAAATACGTAAGGGCCTTTTTTTAAACTTCTTGCCATCTATAAATCATCCTTTCCTATTTTTTACGGCGACGAACAATTAATTTGTTAGACGCTTTTTTCTTATTACGTGTTTTAAGTCCAAGTGCAGGTTTACCCCAAGGGGTAACTGGTGATTTACGTCCAATAGGCGCTCCACCTTCACCACCACCGTGTGGGTGATCGTTAGGGTTCATAACTGAACCACGAACAGTAGGTCTGATACCCATATGTCTTTTTCTACCAGCTTTACCGATATTAACAAGTTCAAAGTCAGCATTTCCAACTTCACCGATTGTTGCACGACAAACACTTAATACTTTTCTTACTTCTCCGCTTGTTAAACGAAGTAAAGTATAATCGCCTTCACGGCCTAAAATTTGTACACTAGCTCCGGCACTTCTTGCCATTTGGCCACCTTTGCCAGGTTTAAGTTCAATATTGTGAACTAAAGTTCCTTCAGGAATATCTTTAAGTGGAAGATTGTTACCAACTTTAATGTCAGCATTTTCGCCACTTTCAATTTTCATTCCTACTTTTAAATCTTTTGGAGCTAAAATATATCTTTTTTCTCCATCAGCATAGTTAATTAAAGCAATGTTAGCACTTCTATTTGGATCGTATTCGATAGCTGCAACTGTTCCGACGATACCGTCTTTATTTCTTTTGAAATCAATAATACGATATTTTCTTTTAGCGCCGCCACCATGATGTCTAGTTGTTATTTTACCTTGGTTATTACGACCACCTGTTTTTTTGATTGTAACTACTAATGATTTTTCTGGTGTACTTTTAGTGATTTCTTCATTAACTAAAGAAGTCATACCACGTCTACCATTAGTGGTTGGTTTATATGATTTAATTGCCATATATTCCCTCCTTAAAGTTCAATAGAACTTCCTTCTTTTAATTTAACGATTGCTTTTTTAACTCTATTTGTTTTACCAGCATAACGTCCAACTCTTTTTTTCTTAGGTTTAACGTTTATGGTATTCACATTATCAACTTTAACATTGAAAATATTTTCAACAGCTTTTTTGATTTGTGTTTTATTAGCTTTAACATCAACACTAAATGTAATGACGTTTTGTTTAGCTAAATCCGAACTTTTTTCGGTTACGATTGGTGATTTTATAATGTCTCTATAATCCATTATGCAAGCACCTCCTCTATAGCTTTAACCGCATCTTCAGTAATTACTAAATTATCTGAAGCAATTACATCTAATGTACTAATTTCTGAAGCTTCAAGTAATACTACATTTGGAATATTACGTGTGCTTAAGATTACATTATCTGTAAGTTCTTTTACCACGATTAAAATGTTTTTACTAGCTTTAATATTTTTTAGGATACTTAACATATCTTTTGTTTTATTAGTTTCGATATTTAAATTATCTAAGACAATAAGTTCTTTGTCTATTACTTTATATGATAGAGCAGATTTGAGCGCTAAAACTCTTTCTTTTCTATTCATTTTTTTGTTATATTTTCTTGGATGTGGTCCGAAAACAATTCCGCCACCAGTCCATTGTGGAGATCTAGTACTTCCTTGACGAGCATGGCCAGTACCTTTTTGTCTCCATGGTTTTTTACCACCACCGCTCACGTCACTGCGTGTTTTTGTGTCGTGAGTTCCTTGTCTCATGGAATTTCGAGCTAATGTAATTGCATCATATAATACAGCATCGTTTGGTTTTATTCCCCATACATCTTTATTTAAAGTGATGTCGCCTACAGTTTCACCCTTAATATTAATTACAGATTGTTTTGTCATATTTACCTCCTACTTTTCTTCCTCAGTAGTTTCAGTATTTAGAGGTTCTTCATTAGTTTCTTCTGGAGTCTCTTCAGCTTTTGTTTCTTCTTTAGGCTCTTCGGTAGTTTCAGCAGCTTCTGCAGTTTCAGTAACTTCTTCCTGAACTGGAGCTTCTTCTTTTTCTACCCATGAAACTAATTCAGGTCTTTCATTAACTTTGTTAGGGTTTTTAACAGCACTTTTAATAATTACTAGTCCTTTTTTAGGGCCTGGAATATTACCTTTAACTAAAATTACATTATTTTCGATATCAACAGCAACGATTTCTAAGTTTTGAATAGTTACCGTTAATGTTCCCATGTGACCTGGTAATTTTTTACCTTTAAATACACGCATTGGTCTCATAGTACCCATTGAACCTGGTCTTCTATGATAATGTGAACCATGTCCCATAGGTCCTCTATGTTGACCATGTCTTTTAATAACACCCTGGAAGCCTTTTCCTTTAGTTGTTCCAGTTACATCTACAACCTCACCTCTTGTAAAGATATCAGCTGTGATTTCCTGTCCTAAAGTGTAGGCGCTGGTGTCAACACCTCTAATTTCTTTAAAGAAGCGCTTAGGTGCACAATTTGCTTTATTGGTAATACCAACAGAAGCTTTTGTTGCTAATTTTTCTCTTTTGGTACCCATACCTAATTGAATAGCATCATAACCGTCAGTAGCTTTTGTCTTAATTTGCGTAACTACATTAGGAGTTACTTCGATAACCGTTACTGGAGTTAATTTGCCTTCTTGGTCAAATACCTCAGTCATTCCGATTTTACGGCCTAAGATTCCTTTCATATTTCATTCCTCCTATAATTTGATTTGAATATCAACACCACTTGGAATATCGAGATGTGATAACGCATCTACTGTCTCCTTACTTGGGTTATTGATATCAATAAGTCTTTTGTGTGTTCTTTTTTCGAATTGTTCACGTGAATCTTTGTCTTTATGAACAGCTCTTAAGATTGTTATTTTTTCAACTTCGGTTGGTAGTGGGATTGGACCACTTACTTCGCCGCCAGTTCTTTTTACAGTCTCAATAATTTTCGCACAAGCTTTATCTAAATTCTTGTGTTCAAATGCCTTAAGTCTGATTCGAACTTTAGTCTTAGACATATTGTATCCTCCTTTCGCCTATATCGTAGTATAGACTTGCTCCGTGTAAAAACCCGAGTTTACTATTTAATTTATTAACAACTTAACCTAGTGTCTCGGCAACCTCACACATCATCGCATGCCACACATTCAAAATTATACACAAATATTGTATGAAAATCAAGCATTTTCAAGAACTTTTTTTCCTTTTTTTACAAAAAAATTGTAACCTTTAAGTTACAATTTTCAAATATTTAACGATTCCTTTTTAACTGTTTAACTTTAGCTACTCTTAATTCATCGTCGTCATTAACGCCATAGTAAAATTTTTCTAGGGCTTTTACATTAGCTCTAAGCCTTTTAGAGTCCATTTCTTGCTCATCTTCTTCTTCAAAGTTTTCACAAGCAGTTACAACGAACACTTCAAGATTATTATCACGTATTAACTGAAACCCTTGACCAATACAGCCATATTCACCAATATGTTTCTTATCTATATCAAAAACTTTAGCACATTTACTAGCATAAGCGTTTTTACAATTCCAACATAAAGTATCAGTATAAGTACAAAAATATTCTTCAAAAATTTCTGGCAGTAATTCTACACTAAAATCAAACAAACCATTTGTAATAGCTGTTTTTGGAAAATTACGATCTAATTTTAAAATTACTTCGCTATCATTTTTCTTACTAAAACTATCAGCGGCAAAATCTAAAACATCGGTTTGCTCATGATTGGCTAATAATCTAGCAAAATACCTTTTAATTACTTCCCCACTTAGAATATCGAGATAAGCTTCCCTATGGGTCTCGTATAGTTTATCAAATTTAGCTTCAGCAGCTCCACCTTTTCCTAAAGCACGGCGAGTTTCTTCATCATATAAAATTGGTATAATTGCCTCGATGTCTCGCGGACTTTTCGCCTTTTTTAATACTTGCATCGCTAAATTAATACGGCTTTCACAATCATTTCTACGGTGTAAAGATTTCATAAAGGTAGTAATATTTTTTTGCGCCAGTTCTATATATTTTTCAAAAAGTTCTTGTCTATATAATGCAGCCATTTCTTTTGGATGTTCTTGCAAAAGCATCTTTAATTTTTTAGCTTGATTGCGAGCTTTATTTATATTATACCCTTGTTTTAATGAACTATCATAAGTAGCAATTTGTTTTTCTATCTCTTCTTTTACTATTTTTGCTTTGTTTTTAGGAAATATAGCCTTATCTATCTTCTGAAGAACTGTTAAAGCCGCCATTGGATCGGTATCACGAAATAAATTGCTAACATTTTGCATTACCAATTCTTCTTCAGCACTAATTTGTTCCATATTTCGTGGTTGCTTTTCTATCTTATGATTAAAAATCTGTCCTTGACTATTTTTTAAAATAACTGTAGTTGACATAAAACCCCCTCCTTTTTATGCTGTGTATTATAACATTTTTTATAATTTTGTCAAATTCCCCTCTTTTATTATTACTTGATAAATAATTGGTAATCAGTTATAATAAAATTGGTGATTTAATGAAGATATGTATTTTAGGCGCAGGCGCTTATGGAAGTGCTTTAGCCACTGTTTTAAATGAAAATAATAATGATGTTGTCCTATGGACTAAATTCGAAGAAGAAGCCCATGAAATAACTAAGACTCGTGTTTGTCCAAAACTACCAAACATTAAATTAGATGAAAAAATAAAGATTACTAGTAGCCTACGAGAAGCTTGCAGTAATGCTTCTTTTGTTATCCTAGCTATTCCTACGGCTTTTACTAGAGACGTTTTAATACAAGCAAAAGATTGTATTGGTAATATTCCATTATGTATTGCCTCTAAAGGAATTGAACAAACTTCTTGTAAATTTGTCTCTGATATTGCTGAAGAAATTTTAAATGGCAATAAAATTGCTGCTATTTCCGGGCCATCATTTGCCATTGATGTCGTAAACAAAGTTCCCGTTGGTCTTTCTTTAGCCTGTACTGACCAAGAAACTACTGATACAATTTATAAAGCTTTCTGCAATGACCACTTTAAATTACGTCCATGTACTGATGTTATTGGAACTGAGATTTGCGGAGCTATTAAAAATGTTATTGCTATCGCTGCTGGTATTTTAGATGGTATGAACATGCCAGAAAGTACGTCTGCTATGTTTATCACGGAATCTATTCACGATATCAAAGAATTAATTAAAGCCTTAGGTGGTGATGGCAATACTATTCTTTCGTTTGCTGGTTTTGGTGATTTATTATTAACTGCTACTTCACCTAAAAGCCGTAATTATTCTTTTGGCCACTTAATTGGTAAAGGAGCATCTAAAGAAGAAATCGATAATTACATTAAAAATACTACGATTGAAGGATTATATACTTTAAAATCTATTCATAAACTTATACAAGATAAAAATATTTCTATGCCAATTATCGATTTAATCGATGCTATTATATATGGTGACAAAGAGCCTCATGACTTAGTTAAATTTTTAATTGAAAAGTCATAAGGCTTTTTTATAACCACCTTTTCACTTTTTCATATATTATAAAGAGGAGTGATAAAAGTGGAATATGATTATAAGTATGGTAATACCTATTATAATTATTATGATAATATAGGTGTTCAAAGTAAAGAATATCATATTATGGCCCCAGAACAATCACAAAATAGGCAGCCGGGGATGGAATATTTGATGGTTCCAAGACCTATTTTTGATAATCCTAACTATATTGGTACTGGTAAACTAAAGGATAAAGTAGCCATTATCACTGGTGGCGATAGTGGATTAGGAAGAGCTTGCGCTGTAGCCTTTGCTAAAGAAGGAGCAAAAATAGTTATCCCTTATTATGATGAACACATTGATGCTAATGAAACTAAAGAATATATTGAATCTTTAGGTGGCCAGTGTATTCTATTATCCGGAGATATTACTGACAAAGATTTTTGTCAAAAAATTGTGGATACCACTTTAAATAAATTCGGTAAAATTAATATATTAGTCAATAATGCTGGCGTTCAATATCAGCAAGATACCTTAGATAACATCAGTGATGAGCAGTTTGACTGGACAATGAAAGTTAATGTTTATGGAATGTTTTATTTAACTAAAGCTGTTCTCCCACATTTACATGCGGGTGATTCTATTATTAATCTTTCATCAATTACGACTTTTTATGGTGATCCACAATTAATTGACTATGTAACTACCAAAGGAGCAATAGTTGGTTTTACTAGAGCTTTAGCTAGAAATTTAGCCTTAAAAAATATTAGAGTAAATGCCATTGCTCCAGGATTTTTTTGGACCCCTTTACAACCAGCGTGTTGGGTTAAAGAAAAAATACCATCATTAGGAGCCAATGCCGCGATGGCCAGAGGCGCTAATCCATATGAACTCGCACCAACTTTTGTTTTTTTAGCTTCTGATGATTCTAGTTATGTTACAGGGCAAGTCCTTCACAATAATGGCGGCGAAGTCATGGGATAATTTAAATTTTGTATAAATTTTTCTTAATGAATTGAATAACTTATTCAAATATGATACAATCTAATTAAAGGGAAACACTGAATATCAGTGCCTACCTTAATTGGTTTTAAGATAGACGCTTAGCTTTTAGCTAGGCGCCTTTCTTTATTAACCAAATCCCCCCTAAGTTTCTCCTAAGGGAAAATAATTAATAAAATGATTATGACAATCAAGGCTGTTATTAGCATATCTTTTTAATGGTAAAGGAACCCAAAATAATCCATATACAATAGTTGAAAAATCTATTTAAATATGATACAATTTAATTGAAGGGAAACACTGAATATCAGTGCCTACCTTAATGGTTTTTTAAGATAGACGCTTAGCTTTTAGCTAGGCGTCTTTCTTTATTAACCAAATCCCCCTAAGTTTCTCCTAAGAGAAAATAATTAATAAAATGATTATGACAATCAAAGCTGTTAT
>CANRBD010000056.1 GCA_947628765.1 uncultured Bacilli bacterium | reverse complement strand
TAATTGTGAGCACTGGAAAAGACTACGGTCATCCAGTCTTTTTTGCACAATAGAAAAGTCATACAATCCATGATAGGAGAGCAGTAGTTTCGATGAAGTAGAAAAGCCTTACCATGAGGTAAGGCAAGTTAAAGTTTATTTTAACTTTTGTTCTATTCAATTAATTATTTTTCTTTTGATTCTAAGATTTTAATTTCTGTATCATTTAATATTTGGATTTGAGATATAGCAATTTTATTTAATCTTTCTAATCTTTCAGATTGTTTTAAACCATCATTTATAAATACAGAATTTAAATTTTCTAAATTTGATAAACAAATTAATTCATTTATATCGGCATAATCTCTAATGTTACCATCCATATTTGGATTTTCTTCTCGCCACATTTTTGCCGTTTTACCAAATAAGGCCATATTTAAAACATCAGCTTCTTCGGCATATATTTTGTTAATTTGTTCTTTAGTTAGTAAAATTGGTATCAAATTTTGCTTAATAGCATTCGTATGTATTTTGTAATTTATTTTAGAAAGCTCTCTTTTTGCATTCCATCCAAGTTGTTTTTGTTCTTCTTTTTTTAATCTCTCAAATTCTTTAATTAAAAGTAATTTAAATTTTGGACTAATCCACATTCCAAATTCAAAAGCTATATCTTTATGCGCATACGTTCCACCATATCTACCTGCTTTTGATGTGATTCCAATTGCATTTGTTTTTTCTACCCATTCTCGTACGCTAATTTTATAGCTATTTAATCCAGCTTTACTTTTAATTATGGCGAATTCGCCATAATTAAAATTAGGATTATGTATTTCTTCCCAAATTCCAAGAAATTCTATGGTATTTCGATTTCTAAGCCAATCTGATACGAAAAAGTCACCGTCTTTTGATTTTAACATATCAGTAATTGATATATAATCTTCATCATCTTTTTTAAAATAAGAAATTTATTAAATTTCTTGGTATTTACCACCCAAAAAGTTTTTAGCAATACATTTATTTATATCAAGGTCGAAAAGTGGTCGAAAAGTGGTCGAAAAGTGGTCGAATACATTGATAATATTTAAAAAAACAATACGGCTTATTATAGAATTTTTTAAATTTCTAAGGCAAGAGCAAATGATATTTTAAACAAAATGATAAATGAAAATCTTTTAAAACAAATTAACTCTGGTAAAAATATATATTATGTGTTAAAATAAAATTAGTTAATTTTTATACCAATTTATTCGCTAACAGTGGTTGTAAATATCTACGCCACCTGCTCCATTTAATATTTAATCCTTGTTTTTCAAGGGTTTTATTTTATTGTTTTATAAGAAGTTATATCTTCATATACCGCAAAAAACATCTCTACTTCAACTCCGTCATCATGTACTTTGCTTTTCAAATATTTACTTCTAATAATATATTCGTCTTTGTTTAAAGACTTTTTGACTTTGTCTATCGCATGTTCCTTAGCTTTAATAATTGCTTCATCAAATGTCAAAATATCACTAATAACTTTAACTTCTTTTTGTTTTTGATGAACAAATTTAATTGGTAGTAATGGATGGCTTAAAATATTAGTTTCATCTATTTTTTTATTTTTAAAATGTTTTAATGAAAGTTCAATGTTTTTGTTTAAAAATTTAATATTATATATTTCCTGCTTTTCACCGGTTTCTTTTTCTTCATAATAAACAAAAGGATAGTTAGTTTTAATAACATACCAAACCTCACCATAAACTTTACCTTGCGCTCTAACTTTGCCCATAGTTTTTTCTTCATCTAAAATTACTTCACCATTAACAATAACTTCGCCTTTTTTTACATACTCATCCGTTTCTTTAACGATGTCCCCTTGGCTAGCAGTTATTTTTTTTATTACAGCATCTTTTTTGGCAACTAAACTTCGTGGCATATTTAGCTCTTTTTTATTTATTATTTCTCTTTCTTCAACTCTAACTACATATTTAGTTCCAACCGTTTCAATTTCTAACCATTCAATTTTATCCGGATGTTTATTTAAAATTTTCTCTTTAATGGTTTCAAGCTCTTGATATGATTTTTTAAAATGATATTTACTAATACCATTTTGTTTTAATTCGTCTTCTACCAGTTGGCGCAATTCTTTATTAGAATGAACAACCTCAATATTGAAAATTGTATTTATTAAAATCAAAAAAACACCAAGTCCTATAAGTAAAAAAAGAATTAAATGTTTATTTAAACGAAAAGTTCTTTGAATTTTTAAATATCCATATACATCTTCTTCTAAAATTTCATAGATGCTTTTCATTTTTAATACAGCATCATAGTCATCTTTATAGATAATGAGTTTAGCCTCATTTTTATTAATATATTGAAGTGATAAAATATTGATTTTTTTAGTGGTTAATCTTTTTATAAAACGATTAATGTTTCTACCAGAAACTTTTAAAGCTATTTTACTACGTAATTTGTCAATCATTTGAATTCAATATTTTTAATTATTCCTAAAACTAAAATCTCATCATTTAATAATTTAGAAATAATTAAATTTTCTCCTTTAATGACTACTATTCCTCCACTATAACGCACAATTATTTTATCGGTATCAAAGTGATCAATGCATTCATAGTTCACAACATCTAATTTATTAGGTAAATAAACAATTTTAAAATCATCTTCTAATATGTAGTTACTGAGATTCTTAAGCATTATATCACCCATATAATTTTATGGTTTTATTTGTCATAATATGTAAAAAAACCTCTCATTAGAGGTTTCAGATTGTTGACAAAGTGGTATGTTCAAAATGAATATATCACTTTTTGTTTGAAAAATTTTAATATTTTAAGGAAAAATGTAAAAAATGATGACTTTTGGGCAGTATTAGAGGTGTATTTCCACCTCCATAATGCCATTTTCTTTAAATTGTGACATGCAAAAATCAAGGTCGAGTATTGGTCATTTTTAAGTAGACCTTTGTACCTTGTATATCTAAGTCCCATTTGTTCTTTACAATCGGCAAATGTTCTTTCCACAGTTTCTTTTCTTAATGGGTAATTATCTTTCCACAATTTTGTGTATCTATTTTCATTCATTTGTTCCTTATAAGATTCCCATATATGTCTAGTAACTACTTTTTGTGCCTTTTTGCTTTTTGTACATTGCTGTCTTAAAGGACATTTTTTACATTTTTCTTTATTTGATTTATATTGCCTATAACCATTTCTATCGGTTGTACTATATTCTAATATTTCATTATTTGGACATATATGACAATCATAATATTCATCGTATACGTATTCATACTTTTTAAATAACCCTTTGCCCGTCTTAGGTCTTGTATATGGCATAAGTGGTGTATGATTATTATTTATTATTTCTCTACATATTGGAGGAGGTGTATAAGCTGCATCTAAACATATATTTTTTATTTTATCTTTGAATTTATTATTTAATACTGCATAGGCATTGAAAAATGATACACTATCATGGATATTTCCTGGTACTGTTGTTTTTGATATTACAAATCCGTTTTTATCAGTAAAAATATGATGAGAATATGCGAAGCATTTTTCTTTCTCTCCTTTATGAAAACATCCGCTTTCAGGATCTGTTAAACTTTGTTTTATGTGTTTTGTATTTGTGTTTTCTATTACTTCCCCAGTTTCTTCATCAAACATGATTTCTTTTTTGTTTAATTCTTCAAATGGCTTTTTACCATGATTTATTCTGTCTTCATTGATTTCTTCTAACATCTTATCTTCATAGACTTTTTTTACAATTTCTACTTCGACATCTTTATGTTTATTTTTATTGGCATTGGCTTTTTGATGAGTACTATCTCCAAATACTGTTTCCATATCTATAAAATTGTATTCTATTGCTTGATTTAAAATTGTATCAAATATTTGATTAAATACATCGCTATCTTTATATCTTCTTACATAATTTTTACTCCACGTTGAATAGTTTGGTATATCATCATACATATTTAATCCTAAAAACCATCTATAAGCTATATTTACTTTGCATTCTTCACATGTCCTTCTCATTGAATTTATTTTAAAGATAATGTTTATAAATATCAATTTAAAAAGTACCACTGGTGGAATGCTTGGGGCTCCTATTTCACTATATAAATCTTTTACTAAGTTTTCTATAAACGTAAAATCAATACAGCTATCTAGTTTCCTTACAAGATGATCCTTTGGTACTAAATCTTCTAATGTACTTAATATTATACAATCTTTTTTATAACTTTGTCTGGTCATTGACATTTTCATCACTCACTTTCTTATTATACCTATATTTATTATAACATTTTTACAATAAAAAAGTAAGGTTTGTGAGCTTAATTTAGGTATAATAAGCAACCTTACATATTTATTATACCACTTTTTTTCAAAATAAAAAGACTATTAACAAAATTTCTTTTGTCAACAGTCTGAAACCTCTCATTAGAGGTTTTATCGTAAATATGAAAATACATTGTACCTTTCATAATTATCACCATTTTTAGTTTAACAAAATGGCTTTACAAAATTTGTCAAATTATTTGCTACGACCCTTTAAAATTTCATTAGCTTCTTCAAGCATAGTATCAATATCATCATCTTTAGGTCCTTCTAAAAAGGCTTCCGCCTCCTTAAGGGCTTCTTTAGATTCTAAATACTCTTTTAATAAAGCGTGATTTGTTTCATATTCTCTTAACTTACTAATATCATAACTTTCGAGTAATCTTAATTTTTCATCATCAGTCATAGTCTTTAAATTGTTTAAATAATTATCATATTCTTGTTCCTTATCAGCTGGTACATTTAAAAGGGAATCATTTTCTTCTTCATACATTTCCACTAAAACATCCTCAGCTTCTAAAGCTATATTATGCTTTTTGATAAGCTCTAAAATTTGTTTTAAATTAATATCGTGATTAGTTTTAGGGGTATTATCACCGACTAATGATCTGGAATCCATATAAACAACGATATTCATATAATTTGCATCATTTAATGCTCCATATTCTTTAATAGTATCTGTTGTCGCATCGCCTAAGGCATTTAATAATTCTTCATTATTTAGTGAATTTAAATAATCTAATTTTTGATCTAAATAATTTTCATAATCATCAGCAACTTCCCAATTATGATTAATTAAATATAAGTCAGTATAAGCATAATAAAGAATACCAAAAGCTTCTGCGGCCGCTTTATCTTTAGTTGTTGATGTTTCTTTTGATTTACCTTTCGTATACATACTATGAAATTCTTCTTCGATTGCCATTTTCATATAATCTATTTTTGATGTATCATATAGATCTTGCTCTTTCCATGTGAGCAATATTTTTTCAATCGAACGATTACTTAAATTTGATTCTTTTAATATTGATAATGGTGTCTTCATTATACCCCTCCTATCCTAATTTATCTCCGTTTTGTGCATCTTTATCTGGTGTAATTAAAACAACACCCTTGTCGCTATAAGTTCCTAAAACTAAAACCTCCGACATAAAATCAGCAATTTGTTTAGGCTTAAAATTAATAATAGCCAAAATCTTTTTATTGCAAAGTTCGTCTATAGTATATTTGTCAGTAATTTGGGCGGATGAATTTTTAATGCCAATTTCAGGCCCAAAATCTATTTTCAATTTATAGGCTGGTTTTTTAGCTTTCAAATTGGTTTCAGCTTTAACAATGGTCCCCACCCTAATATCTAATTTCATAAAATCTTCAATACTAGCCATAAATAATCCTCATTTCGTAAAACTATTTTCATAAATATCTAAAAATCTGGATACAAACCTAGCTTCTAATGTTTCTTTTAAAGAATCACTTTGAGCTTGGAAACCATAAGATTTATATAATTGATAAGTCGACCTTAATAATGGCGGAAGTTTATATTCCTTTTTGATTAAATTAATACCATCTTTATATTCCTTTTTTAAAGTTTTAAAAGCCTTATCAGGATCTTTAAAAACCGCATAGCCATATTTATTTGCGCCAATAGCAAAATCTTCATTAATGGATAAAAAACTACTTACATCAACATTACCATTAGCTTCGCTAGGAATATATTCTGTCTGATACTTCAAATCACTATTATAAAGTGGGAATGAAGTAAAAAGTTTAAATATTAAACCAAATAACGCTATAAATAATAATATAATAATTATTATCAATAAAAGCTTTGTATATTTAATTTTCTTCTTCATATGCGTCACCTATCTATTATATTATATCACATTTTTGCCATAGAAAAAAAGTCTTCCGACTTTTTATTCTTCTTTAGTACTTTGTTTTATTACTTGATTAGTTAAAACAGCAGTTCCCGCTACTAATACTCCTTGAATTATATTGTTAATTATAGTATCACCGCCCATTAATACTGAGAAAATCATGCCTAATCCTAATAAAATTATCGGTATAAATTTATTACGAATTAAAGCCGTATTGGTAATAAAATAACCAATAATATAGAGAACAGGAATTAAAATTAACTTTTCATTTAAAATATACTCCATAAAATCCATATACATTTTCCTTTCTATTCTTTTTTGTTAGAAAGCTGATCAAGGCGCAATTGCATCTCTTTTAAATTTTGTTTTAATATATTAATTTGATCTATATAACTTTCGTGTCTTTCAGCCATACTTGTAAGTTCATCAATGCGATATTTTAATAATTCATTATTACGTTTAATATTAGAAATAATTGTAATTATTGATGGTACAGCCACACAAAGGCCACCAATTAAAGCTGTAATAATCGCATCCAGATTGGCTTCCTCCTTTCTTTAATTATATTAATTACTATTTCAAATAGACTATTTTTTGCTTATATTTATAATATATTAAAGATTATTATATTGGAGTGTTTTAAAGTCTAAAAATGGCATCTATGGAAGATATTTTATTTAATTTTACTTATATATAAAAAAAGGCCGATATTAAATCTGCCTTTTCATAACTTTTTGTCCATGACCAAAGCTTATTTCGTCTAAAGGACCAACGATATCTTCAATACTAGCATTTTTTTCAAAAGTTAAACCATCAAGTGATCCTGAAG
>CANRBD010000055.1 GCA_947628765.1 uncultured Bacilli bacterium | reverse complement strand
GACGAATATTCCTAACTGCTGCCTCCCGTAGGAGTTTGGACCGTATCTCAGTTCCAATGTGTCCGATCAGCCTCTCAGCTCGGATATGCATCGTTGCCTTGGTGGGCTATTATCTCACCAACTAGCTAATACAACACAAGCCCATCCCAAGGTGGAGCAAACGCTCCTTTTAGCATAAATAGTTATCTATCTATGAATCATCCGGTATTAGCTATCGTTTCCAATAGTTGTCCCAGTCCCTAGGGTAGGTTACCTATGCATTACTCACCCGTCTGCCACTAAGCGGAAAATCCAAATCCAACTTTGTGCAAGCACGCAGTTTTCAATGGGCCGCTTCGTTCGACTTGCATGTCTTAGGCATGCCGCCAGCGTTCATCCTGAGCCAGGATCAAACTCTCCAAAAAAAATAAACTTAAAATAGTTTTTTGTTTTGTTTTGAAAATTTGTCCTAACTAATTATGAATTGACTTTTTGCTCAGTTTTCAAAGATCATTCTACCGCATAAAAACTTGCGGTAACTCTAATATATCAAATGTAATTCTTTTAGTCAATACTTTTTATCGCATTTTCGATAAATATTGACAGATGTCGACTTATCGCAGCTCTTCTTCAAAAATTACTCGTTTAATATATCAGATTTTTAAGGTTAAGTCAACACTTTTTTTAACTTTTTTTGATTTTTTTTAAATTTATCAAAATAACCTCTCTAGGCGAAAGAAAAAAGTTACTTATTGATAACTTTTCTTTCTATATAATATATGCAGCTATAGCATTTTTAATTACTCTTTTTTATTTTTAATGATTGATATAAATCTTCATATCGTAAATTTATATCCTTATCGAACATCGGAATATGTTTTTGATAATCGACAATCAATTCCGAAAGCGCATTATTAACCACTAAATCCAGATCTTCAGAATAACGCATTTTCTTTTTGTGGTATTTATATTCTTGTTTATCTAAAATTTTGAAACTACCATTTGGAAAAATACGCAAATCTAAATCATAATCAATATATTTAATAGTATTTTCCTCAATTATAAATGGTGTGGCAATATTACAATAATATGTTATGCCTTCTTTTTTTAACTGAACAATAATATTGTACCATTTATTCTTAAAGAAATACATGATAGCCGGTTCTTTAGTCCGCCAAGTATTTCCTTGGGCTTCAGTGACTAAAGTCTTTTCATTGCCAAACACGATATAATCTTTTTTTACATCTAATACTACTGCTTCATCCCAACACCGATGGATTTTACCATCGTGTTTATAACATTGGATTTGCAGCCTATCACCAACTTGTAATTTTTCCATTTTCCCCACATCCTATATATATTATACCCTATTTTCACTACAAAATAAAGTAAGCTATCCTATTATATAATAGGGCTATTTCAAAAGTTCTTTTAGAGCTGTTTGTAATTGATTATCATTAGCATCACTAGGATTATTAATGTACTCATTTGATAACTTCACTTTAATATTAGGCTCAAGGCCTTTTTTATCAACCCAATTACCTTTAGAAGTAAGCCAGTTTTTCGTCGTTAGCTTAAACTTATCGCCGTCAGCTAAATCTTGAAGTTCTTGAACTGTTCCTTTACCATAAGTTTTTTCACCAATTATAACTGCATTTAATTGTTCGTTCAAAGCTGAGGTTACCACTTCAGAAGCCGATGCCGTACTACCATTTACTAAAATAGCAATATCCATTTTGACAGTTTTTGATCCTTTAGAATAATACTTGGTAGTCTTATTTTGTTTCTGAATCTGATAAATAGGATGGCTAGAATCTAAAAACTGTGATAACACTCCTTCAGCAGCTACTAAATATCCTCCAGAATTAGAACGTAAATCAAGGATTAAAAAGTTAATGTCTTCTTTTTTAAGTTTATCAAACTGTTCTTTAAATTGCGTAACCGTATTACTCGCAAAAATACTGATACCTAAATAGCCAACTCTTTTGCCATTTTTATTAAAGATTTTTGTACTCACTGATTGTAAATCAATTTCACCAATGTTAAGCTTAACCGTACGTAATTTCTCATCTCGTTTATAAGTAAGATTTATTGTTTTACTTTTACTATCCTCAACTTTATTTACAAACTCATCAACTTTCATTTTCGAAATATCTTCATCATTATATTTGACAATTATATCACCCGCTTTTAAACCCTTTTTAAAAGCTGAACTATCATCAAAAACTCGGTTAATTTCAATTTCCCCTTTATCATTATTGAAAATTTCAATACCAATACCAACATAGCTTCCCTTTAAGTTAATATTAAAATTTTTGGCATCATTTTTATCTAAAAAAATCGAATTATCATCAAGTTCATTAAGCATTCCTTCTAAAGCGGCTTCTAATAATTTTTCTTTATCGATTTTGCCATTATAATTATCGATTATATACTGATAATCATTAATAAAATCTTGTAATTCACTTTCGACTTTTTCTCCGCGACTATTAAATAGCTTCGCACCAAAAATTGCTCCAAATATTATACCAACAATCACAGTAATTATCATTAAAATAACTACCTCACTTTTGCGAAAAGTTGGAGTTTGTTTTTTTGTTAAGTTAGGTTTAACCGCCTTTTTATTTGGCTTTTTATTTTTATCTATAGGTTTATCTTCTTTAGGTTCTTCTTTTTTATCCGCATCTATATATAAAGATAGTTTTTTTAATTTTTCCATTGTCTCTAATTCTGTTTTTTTCGCCATGCTATCAAATCCTTCTTTATATAGTATAGCACGTATTTCGAGAAGAAAAAAGAAAGTTTTGACAAAAAATAGCTTTATTTAACACAAACTAAAACAAGATACTGAAATATCTTGTTTAAGCTAAATCATCTAAAGCTTTTTTGATAGCTTCATGTTCATCATAAGTCGCATCGATTTTACCATCTTTAACTTTAACTAAAGTAGTTCCTGTAACTACAAAGCTGCTTAAATCTTCACTATAATTTTTTTCTTTGCCTAAATAATTTTTATTAAATGCATCGGTTAAATTGGCTTTATAAATCACTGGAGCATCTTCACTAGATTTAATTGTTGTAATAACAGCATCGTATTCAGCTAAACGATTGTCATCTTCTTTTTCAATTAATACATAATAAGTTCCTTTATGGTTAAGCATTGAACCAATCATAATGTTTTCGTATTGAATATCAGCGGCAACACTATCACTTGTATCTTGTTTCTCTAAAACCTCTGAGCTTTTTTCATTTACTAGTAAAGTGATACCATAAAAGATAACCATTACTCCTGTTACAATCAAAACTATTTTTAATAGTTTAAAAGCTTCGTTTTTTGGACTTGTATTTGCATCATATACTTCTGGTGTTTTAGGCGTTTTCCCTTTATTAGTCTTTTTTTCTTTTTTCATTTCAATCACCTAGCTACCATTATAGCACATTTAGTTCTTTTTTTAAAGTTCTATTTACTAACCGGCATAGTTGAAACGGAATTAGCAACACTCATAAGCTCGCTTTGACTCATATTATCAGCGACAACATAATATTCGATACCATTAGACACCCAGCTAATCATATTGTCTGATACGGCAGCTACACTGGTCGCTAGTTGGAATGGATCGCCATATACTGATACAATCGCTAGTTCATCAGCTGCTGATGCGGTTTGCTCAACAAACATAAATGGATTATCGCCTTCGTATGTCATAATAACACGTTGGCCATTTTCTAAATCAACTGTATCTTTACTAGCTAAAGTAGTATTATCAGGTACATACATTGGATAAGTATCACCCTCAATTTTACTTACGGCTTCTGATGTGCTTTCGGTTTTAGCGGTTTTCATATTGTTTTCAAGTTCAAAATATTTATTTTTAAATTTAACATCATAACTAATTTTATTAAATGTCATTTTTATTAAAACATCGTTATCCTTATTCATAACTTCGACTTTTTTGGGTATTAACTTTTTATCTAAATATATTTTTTGTTTTACTAAGTCACTATTATTTGGATAATTTACTTTTGTTGTAAAAGTATAGTAATCTTTCATGACTTTAAATTCTTTTTTACTGTCATTTTGGATGTCGGTAAGTAAAGTTTGTAACAAATACGTTTGTGAATTGTTATAAGGCCAATCGCTTTGGAATTTAAAACTTTTATTTAATGATGGTGTTAATACATACACGCCATCTTCATTTTTAAGAATAATTTGTTCATGATTATTAGTTTGATTTTTTAGTGACACTCTAAAATTATCTTCTTTTGCATAAGCTGCTTCAACATCGTATTTATAAGTATCATCATTATTACTTATTTCTAATATTCCTGTTAATTTATAACCTTTTGTGTCATTAATTTTTTTGGCCAAATCCTTAGTCGCTTCAGCACTACTATAGTTACCACACCCAGCTAATAAAAAACACATTCCCAATATTAACAAAATTTTTTTCATTTTTTCACCATCTTTCAACTGTTATTTAATTATATGGGTCAAAATATTTAATATGAATGAATATTTTATTTTTTTTCGTCAATACTAAAAATAAAATGGGAAGGAGAATATTATGGAAATAATTCAAAAATGTTGTTTAATAGTTACCATTATTGGTGCCATCAACTGGGGCTTAATCGGTATTCTTGATTTTAATTTGGTCGAAACCATTTTTGGTGAAGGTGGCATTGCAAGAATTATCTATTCCTTAGTCGGCATTACCGGCCTTATCAATATTGGTATTTTATTTAATCATTTAGAAAGTTAAAAATCCTTGTTTTCAAGGATTTTTTTATTCAAAATTATTTAGTATCAAATAGACCTTTATAATATTTCCAAGCTAAAACACGTAAGGCGGCTTTATCAATTACTTTTTCATCTAAAGCTCCATTATTTATTGCAGCATTAATTTTATCAATACTGCCAGTAGAATCAGTCACAATTAATAAATCATTTCCCGCTAATAAGGCTTTAACTAAAGCATCATCATCAGTAATTGCTTTCATCGATAAATCATCAGTCATCGAAATGCCACTAAAGCCCACTTTACTACGTAATAAATTATGTACACTCGCTGATAAAGAAGCTGGATTTTTATCATCAACATTTTTAACAATATTATGACTGACTAATACTGCTTCAGCCCCAGCATTAGTACCCGCAATAAATGGTGGGAGATTTTTACTGACAATTTCATCATATGAAGTCTCATCAGTGGCTTGCCCCTCGTGAGTATCTTTATTATTACCATATCCTGGGAAATGTTTCAAAGTATATGAAACACCTGTACCTTTACTAGCATTAATAACGGTTCTCGCATATTCTGCAGTTACATCTGTACTTTGGCCTAAAGTACGGCCATATATGTATGCCTGAGGATCAGTTGCTACATCAACTACTGGCGCTAAATTAAGATTAATACCTAAATTGTGTAAAATCTTACTTTTATCAAGAGTATCGGTTTTAATAGCCCCAAGCCCTCCAGCATCATAAAGCTCTTTTGGCGATTTAAATTCATTACCTGTTAGTTTTAAATTACTACCGACTCTGACTACTTTGCCCCCTTCTTCATCAACCGCAATTAAAAGTGGAATTTTACTAACCCGCTGTAATGAATTAATATGATCAATTACTTGTTTGGCTGTTTTATCCGCAAAATCTCTCTTATAAAGAATATAACCACTATATGGATTTTCATTAAGCAAACTTGCTTGACCAGTCTCTGGTGCCCCAACTAATAATACTTGACCAATTTTTTCTTTTAAACTTAGCCTATCTAATAATTCTTTAGCCTGTTTATAAAAAGCACTAAAAACGCTTTTATCTTCCATCATACTAGTAACATCACTATCTTCTAATTTCGCACATTTAATAATAGATGCCGTTTGCAGTTCAGTACTTTTATCTAAATCACCCGTATAACTTAAAGTAAGTATTTCCCCAGCTTCTAAAGCATCATCACTTTCAAAATCATTAAAAGTATAAATAATATCGTTGCGATCCTGAACCGTTAAAGCTCCTTCCGAAGCCGCAATCACCGTAGCCGTCATTTCATGCGTAAGCACTTCATCTGTTTCTAGTTTGTCATTTCGGCTAACTATAAACCAAGTCCCTAAAGCTAATGCCAAAATTAAAACTATAACCCAAATAATCGTCTTTTTATTCATGCTTTCCTCCCTAATTAATAATATGTCGGTTTAATCTTTTATATACTAGAAAAAAATTACGATTCTTCGTAATTTTAAAAGATTATTCTTTTGTAGGTTTTATTATATCAATAATTAAACCTAATCCAATAAGCAATGTAATAATTGAAACTAATATTCTAACTCCAGGGATTAATTTTAATATTAGAATAATAAACAAACCTAGTAAGCCTAACAGTAGTATATGTATATCTTTATCAAATACTTTTTGCCATAGCTTATATCCTAATAAGTAAGCTGTAAAAATTGTACTTAAATAAACAGCTATACCATACATTATCGCTAAAATAATGCCTAGTGGCATACCAATCATTGTCCAAATTAATAAAAATATAATAACTGGTCCTAATATTAAGGTAATTAAACCTTTAGTAAACACTTCGACTACTTCGCCCATTGTCGCTTTTTCAAATTTATTATTGATTTTCGCAAGTAATTTAGGGAATAGTAAACTAATCACCGCATATATTAAAGCCATACTCAAAAATGCCCAAAACTGTGCCGCTACCGTTGCAAAGAAATTATCTTCACTTTCTTTCTGAACGGCTTCCATTTTTTTCACTTTACCAATTTGAGCAGTCTTATCTTGTACAATATTACTATCTTCAGGATATGATAACACACCGGTTATTGTTGTACCTTTTTGAATTTTTATTTGACTGGCATATATTTTAACATTACCTTTAATACTGACATTATTAAGAGCCACTTGCGAAGCGTAAATAACCACATCACGTTCAAAATTTCCAGCTAGATTAACATCAGCAGCCGCTACTAAAGCATCTCTAGTAATTTTAGTATTTTCATCAAAAGTAACAATGTTTCCAAAGATAAATGCATCACTATTAATAACTCCGTTTATATTAGCCGCATTACCAGCCAAAACAGCATAATCACTATTACCGTTATAAGTTAATTTATTAGCCGCTCCAACAGTAATCCCAGTAACTTTAGAATTAAATTCTACACTGTCACCCATAGCGACAACTGAAGCTTGATAATTATCTTTAAGCTCTATATCACTATCTACTTTAGCTGTAAAATGTTCAATCTCTTTAGCTTG
>CANRBD010000054.1 GCA_947628765.1 uncultured Bacilli bacterium | reverse complement strand
AAAAAGGCTCCATATGCCACTGTCATTACACATACTATGGTTATTAACCCCATTATTATATATTTCTTATTATTGTTTCCTCGCATTTATTTGCCTCCTATACTAAAGTTCATTTTAACACAACTTTTTGTAGAAGTCAATTTTAAATGAACTTTTATGACAGAAAATAGTAAATTTGCGATAATTTTATTGGTGATATTGTATGCAAAAAGTTAATTATGGAATGATAATAAAAAATATGAGAGTAAAAAAGAAACTTACCCAAGAAGAGTTGGGCAAGAAAATTGGAGTGGGAAAATCTACGATTTCATCATACGAAAAAGAAAAAATCATGCCTTCGATTGGAACATTTTTTCAAATTTGTTCGATATGTGGGGTAGAAATTCTTTTTAAAACTTCTGAACAAATTTATACTATGAAAGAATTTAACCGCGAATATTAGTATTTAAAAAATTCGTAGGGCTAAACTAATTAGCTCTACGAATTTTAAGTTTATCACTTATCTTATTAGTTATTAAAAATACAAGCGAAACATATAACATATTTAAAATAAGCGATGAATAAATACTTTTAATAACCGTAAATATGTCAAAAGAAATATTCGCCGTTACTAGTAAAAAGGCATACATAACTAACCTATAAACAATAATTACAATTAACCCCATTATAGCTACATTAACATAATTGTTTGATAAAACTAAATTAAGTTTACCAATAATATAACCGATTAATAAGAATAAAAATCCATGAAGTACAAGAGTATCAGTATATATTAAATCATAACAAATACCAGTAACAAAACAAGTTATTAAATAATTTTTTTTACTTTTATGAGATATAAAATATGGGAAAACAATAATTAAAGCCATTATAGTAAAAAGTGGATTTAAAAGACTATTAATAGAAATAAAGTTAGATACAATACTATCTAATAAAAACGAAACAATTAAAACAATAGGAATCATTTACTATCCTTTCTTTTTAAAACTGAAACATAATCAATTTCATCAAAATTAACTGCGGATTTAACTACAGCCACTTTCGATAAATCAAAATTGTCAGTTGTTACTTTACTAACTTTTCCTATCAATAATCCACTTGGGAAAAGTCCCCCCATCCCTGTGGTCACTACTTCAGCGCCTTTCGAAATTTCCTTATTTTCACTGATACCTTCAACAGTATAAGTGTTGTTTTTAGTATTATAGCCTGAAATTAAACCATAAACGTAATTATCACCTGTACTAATTTTAACACTGATTTTATCACGCATATTTTCATTTGAAAGAAGTTTGACCGTACTATAAGCGCCACTAACTTTTGAAATGGTTCCGATTACTCCTTTACTATTAATAACAACCATACCTTTTTCAAGGCCTTTTTTCTTTCCTTTATCAATCGTAACTTCTTCATACCAATAGTCGATATTGCGATTAATAATTGTTGCATGCGTGAATATTTTATCACTTAAAATCGTATCTAATTTTAATTCTTCTTTTAACTTTTTAACTTCTGATTTTAAATCATTATTCTCGGCTTTAACACGATTTATACTTTTCTTTTGCTTGTCTAATTCTTTATAATCATTATATATTTGATTTTTTTCCTTGCTTTCACGAACTTTTTCTTTAATAAAATTAACCGGTGTACTTAAAATATTTACGACAAAAGTGCCACTATCTTTAACGATTTTTTCCGGCAAACTTAAGTCACGATCTTTTTTTAATACAAGCGAAAGAATAACTAATAAAATAGCTAAAACAACGACAACAATAATAATTAAATAACGTTTATCAAATTTGCGTTTATGATACATAAGACCACCTACTTAAAATTATAATACATTTTTTTTAGAAAACCAACTATATTTTACCATTTTCTAAAAAACTATAGTATTTATCTTTACCAATAATTACATGGTCAACAAGTTTTATTCCCATTAAAATGCCAATTTGATTTAACCTATCAGTAATTAAAATATCTTCCCTACTTGGTCTTACATCACCAGTTGGATGATTGTGAACGCAAATAAAGGCAGTCGCATTACAAGTATAGGCTTCTTTAAAAATATCTCTTGGATGAACAAGGCTTTGATTAACCGTGCCCATGAAAAGAAGCTGTTCTTTCAAAACTTTTTTGTTAGAATCTAAATACAAACAATAAAAGTATTCTTGAGTTTCACTTACGATATTCTTATAGTAATTATATACAGTATCTGGTGTAGTTATACGCACACTGATTATTTTTTCTTGTACCATACTCATGCGTTTACTTAATTCTTGAAGCGCTAGAATTTGACATGCTTTCGCTACCCCAATTCCTTTAATTTTTAAAAGTTCATAAAAGCTTACATGACCTAAATTTTTCACCGAACCCACTTGTTTTAATATTTGTGTTGCCAAAGTTTTAGCTGATACATCTTTAGTTCCTGTTTTTAAAACTATCGCTAAAAGTTCCGCATCACTTAAATGACTAACGCCTTTATTAATTAATCTTTCTCGGGGTCTTTCACTAACCGGCAAATCTTTGATTCTAATATTCATTATTGACCATCTCCTCATATTTAGCTAGAATCTGATTACAAATAACCTTAATGGTTTCATCTTCTTTTACACTAGATAATAGTTCATCATACTGCCCTAGGATAGTTAAAAACTCTTTATTATCTGTTATTTTTTCCTTTATATAAGTACTATACCCTTTTTGTTTATAAAATTCCTTTATTTTTTCGGCATTTTTTTTATTTTTAGACATTCCAACATAAGTGTAATATTTATTATCTTCCACATTATAGATATAATGTTCAAAATCACTCATGTTTTTTTCCATATTTTCTTTAGTTGAATATACACCACTTTGCAGATAATAAACAGTTTCGGCATTTTTAGAAACCGTTATGCTTTCCGCTTTATCATATCCGCTAATCAAAAAATAAGCCATTAATATCCCTAAAATTAGCGAAAAAGTTATGGGAAACAGATATTTTTTCATACTATCACCGTTTTTATTTTAACTTAAATTATTATCTAAATTTGTCGAAGAAAGACACAAAAAAAGATTATTTTAAAATAATTAAATAATCTTTTTTTCTAATATTTTTTTGGCTGTTTTGATATCAGCTTGAATTACCTCAAGCGATTTATCCATTTCAATATTTTCCCAATAATCGATTAAAAGGTTGTATTCATCTTCACTAATTTCATAATATCTCGTATTATCATCTTGAAGATATTGCTCTTCAGTCATCAACCAAAATATCATTTTATTTGAATCAAAATAATTTCTATATGAATTAAAATAATAAATATGATTAATTATACCATCAGCTGTTTGATTAGGAATTACAACTCTTTTAGCCATAGTTTTAGAACTATAAGTTATAAAATCATCATCCGAATTATTAAGATGCATTCAAATCATCCCCTTTAAAATTATCTTATTAATTCACCGGCAAAATACAAGTTTAAATTATACTTCACCAATTACAATTAAAATCATTGGTTTACATTCCGTTTGATCATAGAAATATTTACCGACTTTATCTCTAATACCAAGTTTAACTTTATTAAAATCGATAAAGTTATTTTTAGTATTTTCTTTAATAACGTTTAAAGAAATATTTTCAGCTTCTTTAATTAAATCGATATTATTTTTAACAAAGATAAAGCCTCTTGTTAATACCTCAGGACCGGCTAAAACTTTTTTAGTTTGTTTATCTAATGTGGCAGTAATAATAACAATTCCATTATCACTTAAAATTTCTCTATCTTTTAAAACTACTTCGCCAACATCACCGGCTGAAAGCCCATCGATTAAAATATCATCAACTGGTATTTTCATGCCATTATCTATTAGTTTGCCATTTTCAAAGTAAGCAACATCGCCATTTAATCTAAGCAAGATATTTTCTTCATTCATGCCTAGCCTTTTAGCCACATTAGCATTAGCTACTTGATGACGATATTCCCCAATTACAGGCATATAATATTTTGGATTCATTAAATCAATCATCAACATCAAATCTTCAGAAGAAGCATGATGTGAAGGATATTGTTTTAAAGGTAATTCCACGATGTTTGCGCCAACATGAGCAATCGCATCTAATAGTTTAGCGGCAGTTCTTTCCATACCATCATAGACTGGTGAAGCAAAAACTACAGTATCTTCTTCAGTAATATTTATAAATTTATCATAGCCTCTTAAAATGCGTTTTAAATTAGAAAATGGTTTTTCTCTTTCATCTGAAATTATTACGACTATTTTTTCGTCATTAACATGGTGGATTGATTTAATCCTATTTTTATCAAATTTAACATATTTCATGTCAATGGCTTTTAAAATTACACTTTCTAAACGTTTACCCATGATAACGACATTACGATCTGTTGCACTAATTTCAGTAAGCAATTCTTGAATACGATATAATTGAGCTTGATAAATATTATATAAAATACGTCCTTGATAACGGTTTAAAATTTCTCTTATTTTATTATTTGTTCGATGATTTGGAGAAGTAAAACCTCTTTTATCAGCATATAAAGACTCACTTAAAAGACATAAAACACCTTGTTTTCCAACATAAGCAAGTTTACCGATATCAGTTTTATAAGCCCCTAACATTGTCGAATCAAAAATAAAGTTTCCAGTATAGAAAATAGCTCCATCTGGAGTATATAAAACATAACCAACTGTTCCAGGAACCATATGTGTAAGCGTGATTGGAAAAATACTGTTAGTTCCAAATTCAATTTTTTTATGTGGCATAATTTCTATCAAATTATTTGTTTTTAAATTTTCCGCTTCTAATTCATCTTTAATTATTTCTAATGTAAATTTTGTTCCATATATTTTAAGATTTGGAAGGTCTTTTAAAATATCACATAAAGCCCCCATATGATCATCATGTCCGTGTGTTATAAAAATACCTTTAACATTTTTGATATTATTTTTTAGATAGTCATAATTAGGAATAATATAGTCAACACCTAACATTCTATCATCCGCATACTTTAGTCCGGCATCAAAAACGAATATATCTTTGTCAACTTCGACAACGTACATGTTTTTTCCCGCTTCGTTTTGACCGCCTAAAGCAAATATTTTAATTTTACTCATTTTTACTCCTTTCTTTCGTAATTAAAAAGCCTTAACAATTATATCATAAAAGCGATTAAAAAAGCAAACTCAAAGGTTTGCTTATGAATTTGTAATTATATATGGCTTTTCCTCTGTTCCTTTACCTTGTAATAAAGTATCTGATTTTAGGTATAAAGCCGGTATTACGCCGGCGGGAGGCGAAACTCTCGTATTCATCAAAGTACCAGTGTAATACACAGTGTACACAGCATGTGAATGGCCACCATCAGCCGAAAGCATCCAGTAATTCATGCTTGTGAGATCTTTTGCCATCCAAGTTGTTGGTTTACATGATGCATAATAAGTTCTTACTAATTTAAATGTTCCACATTGAGTTATATTGGTATTAGATTTTATATAATCACTTGGTTGGATAAGACCTATATTACTTGTAGCACTTGCTTTTTTCTCCTCTATTACTTGAGCAACTAAATCTGTGTTTTCCCACGTTACTGATCCATAATAGAATGCATGTTCTTGTATACTATCTTTATTAGTTTTAATTGTATTATTATAATAATCGCCATTTAAATATGTTTTGATTTCTGAATCTTTATCCACAGCTCCTTTATATGAACCGTTTGTGCTTGCATAATTTTCTGTTTGTGCCCATACATTACAACCTAATGTTGGAGCGCTACCTTGTGAACAATATCCTGTATTTCGTTTGGCAACTGAATCAAATGCCATTTGTGTTACCATTGTAGCATCTGTTGGATTTTTCATAATTTTAATTGTTCCATCAGTCTCTAAAGAAACTATTCTCCAGTCTTCATTATTAAACTTAATCCAGTTATTTGGTTCTGCTCCTTGATATACATATCTTCCTTCTTCTTCTGTATTTGGATCTGCTACAAGTCCATCTGTTCCTACTTTATTCTTTAATTCACTTGCCTTAGTTGGTAGTGTATATGGATCTTCTTTTGTTCCTGAACCTGATAATTGAACTGAAGATTTTAGGTAAATAGCTGGGACAGTTCCACCTTCAATTCCGCCAGCTCCTCCAAAGTTCAACCAGCCACCATAACCTACAAGTAATACTTGCGAATTAGAATCTCCCTTTGGCGTAATCGTATAGTAATAGCCACTCTCTAAATTTTTAACCATCCAACTTGTTAATTTACAAACTTGATAATTACCCCCTATTAAACGATGAGTCCCGCATTGTTTTGTATTAGTATTGCTCTTTAAGTAATCACTACCTTGAATAAGTCCTACACTAGATATAGAACTTACTTTCTTTTCCTGCATTACCATTTCTGTTAAATCTGCACTATTATGTGTTGGTGAGCCATAATAAAATGCATGCTCTTGTATATAGTCTTTATTAAATTTAATGCTATCGTAATATTCACCATTTAAATATGTCTTTATTTCTGAATCTTTATCAACTGCGCCAGTATAAGAACCATTCGCACTTGTGAAATTATCTGTTTGTGCCCACGCATTACATCCATATGTTGAAAGTGAACAATATCCTGTAGTCCTTGTCCCATTTGTATCAAAGGCTTTATTTGGCAACATACTGTTTAAATTTTTCATAATTTTAATAGCCCCATCATCTTCAATGGCTATTATTCGCCATCCTGCTTCCTCATTGTTGAATGTGATGTAGTTGTTAGGGTCTGCTCCTTGATAGACATATCTTCCTTTTTCTACTGGGTCTTTATGTAATCCATCTCCGGTTATTACTATTGGGGCTTCTGTTCCTCCAAAGTTTTGTTCTAATTGTACTGCATATGTCTCTGTTACTTCATTATGTCCATCATTTATGGTGGCTTTTAATGTTCCAGAATTATTAAATTCTACAGTTGCTGTCTTACTATCGGATACTGTAGTTTCTTCTTCTGCATCTTTCTGATATTTACATGTTATTCCGTCTTCTAAACATATATCCGGATAGGTTATTGTTATTCTTCTTCCATTACTTTCTTTCTCTTCTTCGGTAAATGTTGGAGCATCTATATCTTTTGTTGTTACTGTCTCTATACTGCTCTCTGCTGTCTTTCCGACTTCATTCGTTATTTTTACTTGTACTTTATGTTCACTATTCTTATCTAATTCATCAAATACCATAAAGTTTTGATTATTTAATTCTTCTGTACTTTGATAGTCCTGTCCATCTATCTTGAATTCATATTTTGTTATTG
>CANRBD010000053.1 GCA_947628765.1 uncultured Bacilli bacterium | reverse complement strand
GCCAATTTAATTATATTACATTTTTTCTAAAATGAAAAGACTGTTTTCAAAATCTTTTCACTTTGTCAACAGTCTGATAAAGCTTTAAATTGTTAAAGCTTTTTTTATGATGCTTGTTTTTGTGATTTAGTTTTCGCTATAATTTTTTTGTAATTTTCATTATATTCTTTAATATTAACAATTTCAAATATAATTGAAACAATTAGGCAAGCATGAGTAATAATTAATAGAGTTAAATTTAAAGTTGAAGCAGCCGTTGCTAATGCTCCGTATCCAGCAATTATGGTAATTGATAAAGGCCACATTTTTAATTTTCCATTCCAAGTACTATCACTAGGTTGTCCGGTTTTGACAATTCTGGCATTGGCAAAAACAATACAAAATTCTAAAATGAAAGGAATAATCATTATATGCATATGAGGCGTTAGACCTAATAAAAGACCCAAAGCACATACTTTATCGGTTATTTGATCTAATTTGGCCCCTAAAGCTGTTTTACCATTTAATAAGCGAGCTAATTTACCATCTAAAAAGTCGGTAAGAAAGAAAGCCAAACTAATAATTATAACTAATATTAAATTTCCAGAAGTCGCTAGAGGCGGAATTATTAAAGGTGCAGCTAACCTGGATAAACTTAAAATATTGGCTGGTAAGGCTCTTAGGTTAGTAACATCTTTTACAAAATCATTGCGAAGATATTGTTTCATATACTCACCTCATTTACTGATATTATTGTATCACTTTTGTTATGGAAAAACAAGAAAATATATGATAAAAGCCTTGCAATAGCAAGACTTTAATTATCGTGGCGGAGTAGGAGGGATTTGAACCCTCGCGCCAGTTGCCCGACCTACACCCTTAGCAGGGGCGCCTCTTCAGCCTCTTGAGTACTACTCCAAATGACTTACGACTATAATTTTACCTAAAATATATAAAAGTGTCAAGTCGTATTACATTATTTTAATTCTATGTATTAATTATTGAACCTATGAATCTTAATCATGCTAAAAGAATAATAGGTACATGCAGTTCCTCTTATATTTGTTTTGAATATAAAAAAATAGAAAGGAGTAAATATGGAATATCGAGGAATAGACGTTTCAAAGTATCAAGGAAACATTGATTTTGAAAGAGTAAAAGAAAGTGGCATAAATTTTGTTATTGCTAGAATTGGATACGGTCAGTATGAAGATCAAAAAGATCCAAAATTTGAAGATAATTATCGTGATGCGACTAAAATTAATTTGCCAATAGGAGTTTATTTATATTCATATGCTTTAAGTGTTGAAGATGCCATCAAAGAAGCCAATACAGCTATCGCTTGGCTTCAAGGCCGTAAACTTAATTTGCCAGTTTATTATGATATTGAAGATAAAAGTCAAGTTAATTTAGGTAAACAAACCTTAACAGATATGTGCAAAGCTTTTTGTAATCGTATTGAAGAAGCCGGTTATTGGGCCGGTATATATGCTAATAAATATTGGCTTACTTCGGTTTTAAATGCTAGTGAACTTCAAGATCGTTATACTATTTGGGTTGCACAATATGCCGAAGAAAATACATATCAAGGTAAATATGATATGTGGCAATATACTTCACAGGGAAGAGTAAATGGAATTTCCGCATTTGTGGATATGAATATTTTATATCGTGACATTTTCACTAATGTTGATAACAAACCAACACCAGAACCAGCGCCACTTCCATCACTACCTAATTTAAGTGGTTATCAAGGCACATCTATTGTTGATGCCTTAAAAAGTGTCGGTTATGATAGCTCCTTTGAAAGCCGAAGAACATTATATGCGGAAGCTGGTTTTACTGATTATTATGTCGGTAGTGCTATTCAAAATATGAATTTATTAAAAAGACTTCAAGGGAATGTCGATACCGAATATTATCCAATGACAAGTTATAAAGGTTACTCACTAGTCGATGGATTAAAGAGTATTGGTGTGGATTCTTCATTTGAAAATCGCCGGCGTATTGCTAGAAAAAATGATGTAGAAAATTATCGTGGAACAATGATGCAGAATATTAAATTATTAAATTTACTTAAAAAAGGTCAGCTAAAAAGAGCATAATGAAAGTGAACCCAAAAGATTCACTTCATAATTGCTCTTTTTATTTACCGCTTTTCCACATGTTACTGAGATTAGAAGCCTCACGATACATAAAGTATAAAGGTCCATTAGTAATTAATTCAAAATCGCCGGCATATTCACAAGCTTTGCCACCAAAACTCATTTTAAATTCATTAAGCCCTTTATATTTAAGATCTTGTTTAGTCATATTACTAATGCCACCGAGATTAAATTTTTTATAACCTAATTTGGAATATCTACCCATCAATTTCCATAAAAGTAAGTGCTTGGCATTAAATTTTTTATATTTGCTGTCATAACCATCGATAATTAAATGAACCTCATCGCCCCATTTAATAACCAAAGCTGAAGATAAAATAATGCCATCGGGGTTTTCTTTTAAATATTTAGTGGCAACTACTATTTGTTTTTTGTATTCTTCAAATATTTTATCAACTTCTATTTTCTGACTTAAAATTTTTTCATTTGAACCATTATTTTCCATGAGTTGTCTATTTAAATCAACACTTAATTTTTCATATTTACTATATTCTTTTTGCGTAATTTGTAAATATTCAGTAGTATCTAATTTACTATAGTAAAAATCGATTAAATTTTCTTTGTCGAAGAAACTATATAATGAATTAAAGTATTTTAAATCTCTTGGATATTTGTCTTTGGTGTGTAAATATAAATATTTTAATTCTTCTTTATTACCATGATATACTTTAATACCATCTTTATCAGCTTTTCTTATTTTAGTACGAAAATTTTTCTTTATATTCGCAAATAATTGAGTAAACGGTAAAGCAATATTCACTACGACCTCAAAGCGTGGTTTTAAGGCTTCAAAATAATTGTTATATCCTAGATGATAAAAACCACATTTAGTAAGATTGTTAAAAATCATATCATAATTTGGATTAGTACCAATCACTTCATAATCACTATTATATATTTTTCTGATGACTAGGGGATTTATCTTTAAAGCCGCGACATCGTGTTTGCCCAAATATTTTTTAACCGCTTTAGTAAATTTTTTAACTAAAATGAAATCACTATAATCGATTAAGAAACCACGTGGGGAATAAGCATACTTAAACCCATTTATTTTACGAATCAAAATTAAAGCGGCACATCTAATTACTTCATTATCGTCAATTAGACCTAGAAAGAGAGAATCATATCCTTCTTCATTCATCGTAAAGGCATATTCAGTTGTTTGATAAATTGAAGTAGGTTTAAAATTTTGACTAAATTCTTTAAATTCGGTATTAGTAAAGTTCTTTTATCTTCATAAAATCTCTCCTTCCTAACCAAAATCATTATACACATAAAGTCTTATTATGTCAAAATTAGCATTCATAAAATAAGTTTTTCCTTAATATATTTTAAATGGTGATAATATGACCAAAGTTGGAATTGCACGTGGTATTTTTTATTATTACTATGGGGATATTTGGAAAAATTTTTTTGATTATTTAAAAGTTCCATATATTATAAGCCCCAATACCAATAAAGAAATTATGGAAAATGGCATGAAATATGCGAATGATGAAATGTGTCTAGCTTTTAAAACTTATCTTGGACATGTTTCTTATCTAATCGATAAATGCGATTATCTAATTATTCCTAGAATTGATAACTATAAATTAGATAATCAAACATGTACTAATTTTTTAAGTGCTTACGATATAGTTAAAAACACATTTGATATTAAAATATTAAATTATAATATTGCTTTAGATAAACATCAAAACTTAAAACAAGGCTTAATTAATATTGGTAAGCAACTAGGATTTTCCAAAGAGCAAAGCAAAAAAGCTTATAAATATGCCGTGGGTCTTTATAAAAAAGATCGAGCTAGAGATATCACTATTAATATGGGCAAATTAAACTCTAATAAAACTAAAATTTTATTATTAGCCCACCCATATAATACTTATGATGATTTAATTGGTAGGGATATCATTAAATATTTAAATGCTAATAATATCGAAGTTATTTTTAGTGATAAATTCGATGATAAAATAACTAATAAATTAAGTGAAAAAATCACAAAAGATTTATATTTTAAATATTCAAAAGATAATATTGGCGCGCTTATATACGCTAAAGATAAAATCGATGGAGTAATTTTTTTATCAGCTTTTCCTTGTGGCCCTGATTCTTTAACTAATGAGTTAGTAATGCGCAAAATTGATATTCCGCATATTAATTTAGTTTTAGACAGCAATTCATCTTTTACTGGCATAGAAACAAGACTTGAAAGTTTTATTGATATGCTTAAAGGAGGTTTTTAATGCATAAAATATCTTTCCCATTAATGGGTGATTATAATGTGCCTATAGAATTTTTATTAAAACACGCCTTTAAGGAAGAAATTATTATGCCACCACCAATTACAAGTAAAACAATCGAACTAGGAACTAAATATAGTCCAGAATTTGTATGCACGCCATTTAAATATACTTTAGGGACGATGCTTGAAGCCATTGAAAAAGGTGCGGACACTTTAATCCAAATGGGTGGGGGCTGTCGTTATGGTTATTACGGTGAAGTTCAAGATCAAATCTTAAAAGATTTAGGCTATAATGTAACCCTAATTAATCTAGTGACTAAAGGCAAAGTTGATATCAGAAGAATTGTCAAAGAGTTAAAAGAAACAGGCATAAAATATAGTAAATTGAAAGCCATTTATTATGGGTTTATAGCGATAAAAATGGTAAAATATATGGATATTATTGATGATTATATCAGAGAAAACATTGGCTTTGAAGTCAAAGATGGTTCATTTGAAACTTTAAAATTTAAAATGTTAAATGATTTTCGTCAAGTTAAAAGTTATTTAGAACTTAAAAAACTTTATCGTTATTACTTAAAAGAAATTCAAAATGTACCTATAAGAAAACCCGATAAATGTTTAAAAATTGGTATTATTGGTGAATTATATACGGTTATGGAGCCTTTTTCTAATTACTTTTTAGAAAAAGAACTTTCGCAAAATCAGATTGAAATAAAAAGATTTACAAATGTTCATTATTTATTATTTGAAAAGAAACATAAAATTAAAAAATATTTAAAATATTCTAAAAAATATATCAAATACCAAATGGGCGCAGATGCGGCTGATAATATTGCCAGGACAAAATATTTATGCGAAGCCGGGTATGATGGTATCATTCATATTAAATCATCTTTTTGTACCCCGGAAATTGGGGCGATGCCAATTATTAATAAAATTGCTTCAGAATATGAAACACCAGTACTATTTTTTAGTTTTGATGCCAATACTTCGGAAACCGGAATTAAAACTAGATTAGAAGCTTTTTACGATATGTTAGAAATGAGGAAAGAAAAATGAAGGATAGTTATTTAGGAGTAGATATTGGATCGATATCTACAAAAGGCGTTATTATTGATGATGATAATAACATAATAACCTCATCTTATATTTGGACTGAGGGTAATCCTATAAAAGCTGTTAGAAAATTAATCGATATTTTAAAAAAAGATTTGCCAAATAATTATCAGATAAAAGGTATTGGTACCACCGGCTCGGCACGTAAATTAATTGGACTTTTATTAAAAGCTAATATCGTCAAAAATGAAATTACAGCTCATGCGGTAGGCACCTTAACTTTTTATCCAAATGTCAGAACTATATTAGAAATAGGTGGTCAAGATTCAAAAATTATTTTAATTAAAAATGGAATTATTACTAATTATGCAATGAATACCTTATGTGCTGCCGGAACGGGTTCTTTTTTATCAAGTCAAGCTAAGAGACTAGGTTTAGATGTTAGTGAATTTGGAGCTTATGCCTTAAAAAGTAAAAATCCTGTTAAAATAGCCGCTAGATGTACCGTGTTTGCAGAATCTGATTTAGTGCATAAAGCGCAAGTAGGTTATCCGATTGAAGATATTGTAGCTGGACTATGTAAAAGTATTGTTTTAAATTATTTAAATAATGTCGGCAAAGGTAAAAAAATTGAATCACCGATTATTTTTCAAGGTGGTGTTTCAAAAAATGTGGGGGTTATCAAATATTTTAAGGAAATATTGGGGGAAGATATTATCGTCGATGAAAATGGCCATTTAATGGGGGCCATTGGTATTGCTGTTTTAGCCAGAAAAAATAAAATAGGAAAAACTTATTCTTTAGAATTATCTAATATTGCATTTGATACCAAAGCTATTGAATGTGGTAGATGCCCAAATAACTGTGAACTTTTAAAGATATATCGAAATAATGAATTAGTAGATTCATGGGGTAGTAAATGCGGAAAATATTAATTTGATATATTTTAAAGTATGTGCTATAATAAAGCAACTTTTGAAAGAAGGGAAGATATTATGGCTAAATTACACGTTTTTAATAAGGCAAAAGACAATCAAAATTTTAAACTAGCGCCAGCTTTATGTGCCGCCGCTTTAACAATGGCATTAGTGCCTGGTTGCGTAGCAAATAAAGAGAAAGATATTCCAGAATTAAGTTTTTTATATCCTACAGAAACAAATTTATCGGATACTTTTAATCCAACTGATTGGGATTTTACCAATAATGATGATTATGATAATGTTTTGATTAATGATAATCATATGACTATTACCGTACCTTATGAAACATTTTGTGAAAATTTAAAGTGTGAAGGTAGTATAGTTACTTTTAAAGAAGGAGTATATACAATGTCATTAAGTAAGCGTGATATTTCAGCCGCTCTTAATAAATTTGAAAGCGCTAAACCAATTGCTGATAGTTTAAAATTTGTTTTTAAATTTACAGGAATTTTATTAAGTACGGGAGCCGCTGTAACGTTATTTGTATATGCTAATAAAAAAGTAGAAAAACGTAAAAAAACCATGAAAAAAAGTTTATAAAATTAAAGCACATCAAATTGATGTGTTTTAAAATTTCAGTTTTATAAAATCTTACTCCCCTACGAGGCACTTTTCAAAAGTCGCTGAAGCTGCCGATCGGGATAATATTTTCTCTCAAGTCATTCTGTTGATACCCAAGATTTTTCTAAACTTCGGAAGCTCAAAAAGTAGCGATCCCTTCTATTTCGACCAGTAATTCATCCCGGCACACATCCGCCAGCAGATAAGCCACAGGAATGGAGGTGAATAACCGATCCATATAGATCTTTACCGGATCGATAGCCTCCGGATGTTTGAGATATACCCTCAATAATTTCATTTCATTTTTTTTCACCGGATTAACCTTTGCTTTTTGCAGATTCTCCGGAGCAATCAAATGTTCTATATTCTCCATCGTTGTCCCGGTCTGGACCAGTACTCCCATATCCTGCAGGCTATTCTCTCCCCGGATAGCGGCCGTTCCCGAAATATACACCAGTCCGTGTTCACCGT
>CANRBD010000052.1 GCA_947628765.1 uncultured Bacilli bacterium | reverse complement strand
CATAATGAAGTAGTTGAGACATATGCGGTACAATTAGAACAAACATTTGGAGGAACAGAAGCCCCAATAGTAATAACTGGAGATGGATTACATAAAGACCCAGTCGAAAAAGGAAGATATGTCTATCAAGGAGCAGACCCAAACAACTATATCACATTCAACAATGAAGAATGGAGAATAATAGCCATTGAAGAAGATGGAGCTATTAAGATTATGAAGAATACTAAAAACACATTGTCAGAAAAAGTATTTGATTCGATTGGAAGACGAAATACTGGCTATTGTTCACAAGGTAGTGCTCCACAATATGGCTGTAATGTATATGTTGAAAGCTATGACTATGTAAGTGCGAATGGTTCATATACTGGAGCTGTAGAAAAAGATAGTGAATTAAAAGACTATTTAGAGGATGAATATTATCCAACAATTTCCACAAATACTGATTCAATAGATAAAAACCATACATGGTATTATGGTTCAACGTATACAGGTGATGAGGTCGGTGGTGTGACACCTAGTGAAGAAGATTTATCATTAATGGTAACAGAAGAGCAAAAGTATTCATTCACATCAAATATTGGGCTTATTAGTCCAAGCGATTATATTAAAGCAAATAGTGATTCTTTAAAGTGTGGAACAGCGAAATTACATTATGATAATAGAGATATATGCCCATCAACAAATTGGATGACTCCAAAAAATGGACAATATTGCTGGACGCTCTCACCTGACGGAGGCTACACAGATGGTGTGATCTTTTTTGGTCGCAGTGGTTACTTAGAGGGTTATCGTGCACATCATACTATTGGCGTGGCTCCAGTAGTCTATCTAAAATCTACAGTTAAATTATCCGGTTCAGGAACAAAAGACGATCCATATGCAATTCCACTAAAAGCTACAGAGTTAAAGAACAAAGTAGGAACAGATGGACTTGCAGCAGACCCTAACACAGAAGAAGAAGGAAGGTATGTCTATCAAGGAGCAAATCCAAATAACTGGATTAAATTTAATAATGAAGATTGGCGAATCGTTTCTTTAGAGAAAGATGGAACTATTAAAATAATGAAAAAAACATCGATAGCATCAATGGCCTTTGATTCTACAGGCCTAAGGGATAATGCTAGTGATGGTTCTAGCGGAACGTATTGTGTTAACTCTACGGGCTATGGATGTCACGTTTGGGCACAAACTGGTGATTCTAAGTTTGGATATGGAGATAAAACTGGTACGGTACTTTCAGATAGTGAGTTGAAAACGTATTTAAATAATGATTATTATAATACTACATTAAGTGAAGATGCGAAAAAACATATAAATGAACATGAATTTTATTTTGGCAATTTCTTTTATACTAATTCTGACTTGTCTAGTCAAGTAAGAGAAGAAAAAACATTCTCAGCTAAAAGTCATGTTGGCCTAATTCAAGCAAGTGATTTTCTGAAAGCAAATTCAAATATAGGACAGTGTGGTAATAATGATGGTTCATGGCGAAATCGTGATGTGTGTGCAAGTACTAACTATATGCTTAGCTATGCAGATGAATTTTGGACTATTAATGGTCTTTCTGCTGGATGGTGGAATCTTTTTTGGGTAAATCCTACTAATGCGACGGGAAGAGCTGCTTATAGGCCATTTGGCGTCGTACCTGCTATCTATTTAAATCAAGACATTTTATTACAAGGTAAAGGAACTGAAGAAAAACCATATACAATATTAGAATCATAGACTAAGGTATTTATTTTAAAAAAATTGTTTTATTGCTAATTGGTTTATGTTTGTGAAAAACTACTGAAAAAAATCAGTAGTTTTTGTTCATTTTATTTGAACCATATTCATATTTATTGTATAATTAAGTATGGGTGGTGAAATATGAAAGCACCTTTAAAGAAAAGAATAGTGTCCTATTTAATAGATATAATTATTTTATTAGTTATTTTAGGATTTATTAATATTTTCTATAACCCAGACAATACAGCTTTAAATAAACAAATGGATATGATTTCTTTAGAATATTATAGTGGTAATACTTCTTTTAATGAATATATTACTGATTTAGGAGTTATCTATAATCAAATAGATAGAAATAATATAATTATTAATATTTTGAACATTATATTTATAGTTATTTATTTTGTAGTTTTTCCATATTTTAATAATGGTCAAACCATTGGTAAAAGAATTAATCATATTGAAGTTAGGGCTAAAAGTAATAAAAAAATTACTTTACTTAAATTATTTGTAAGGAATTTAATTATTAATGGTTTAGTTTATTTACTTGCTGTGACAGTTGGTGCTTTTGTTATTACGCCAAGCATTTATTTTTGGTTCATTTCTCTTTTAGGAATTATTCAGATAGGATTAGTGTTTGCTAGTATGTTTATGGTTTTATATCGTAAAGATAAAAAAGGACTTCACGATTTAATAGCTGGAACATGGGTGGCGAGTGAACGATAAAAAGGAGCTGATATTTTGAAACTATATGTGTTAAGGCATGGTGAAACAGAAACAAACATTTTAAAATTAATTTGTGGTAAAAGTGAATGTAATTTAACTAGAAAAGGCATGGTTCAAGCTCGAGAAGTTAAACAAAAACTAAAAGATGTCGATTTTAAAGCTATTTTATCATCGCCATTAACTCGCGCTAGAATTACCGCCAGCATTGTCGCTAATAAACCAATTAAGATTGATAAAAGACTTATCGAGAGGGATTATGGCGATTATGAATTTAAGAAAAAAACTGAAGTTGATTATAATGGTTTTTGGAACTACGCTAGAAAGCAGGTAACTGGAGAAAATATTAAAGATTTAATGAATAGAATTGATAGTTTGATAAAAGAACTATTAGATAAATATCCAAATAGCAATGTCTTATTAGTTACTCATAGCGGAGTTGCCAGAGGAATTCATTATTATTTAACGGGAATTCCTAAAGATAATGATTTAACTAAATTAGCTATTCCTAATTGTAGTTATAGAGTTTATGAACTTTCGAAGGAGGATGAAAAATGAAAATTTTAGCAGTTAATACAGGTAGTTCATCGCTTAAATTTACAGCCTATGAAATGCCTGAAGAAAAGGTTCTAATGACAGGAACTTTTGAAAAAATTGGGTTAGACGATAGTTTTTATACTATTAAATATAATGGTGAAAAAGTAAAAAAAGAAGTATTTATGCCAACGCATGAAAAAGCCGCTAATCTTGTGATAGAAGAACTTCTTAACAATAAAATAGTGGATAGTTTAGAAGAAATTAAAGGTGTTGGGCATCGTGTTGTTCATGGTGGTGATAGATATAGTGGACCGGCAATTATCGATGACAAAGTAATTAATGATATCGAAGAGCTTGCGCCGCTCGCACCGCTTCATAATCCCGCGCATTTAATCGGTATAAAAGCGATGCAAAAAGCGATACCAAAGGCTACACATGCTGTAATTTTTGATACCGCTTTTCATCAAACTATGCCAAAAGAAAATTATATTTATTCTGTACCATATTCTTGGTATCGTGATTATTTAGTTAGAAGATATGGTTTTCATGGAACTAGTCATAAATATATTACTGGAGTTATGCAAGAAAAATTAGGCAAGCAAGATGTTAATTTAATTATTTGTCATATTGGTAGTGGTGGTAGTATATCAGCTATTAAAAATGGACAAAGTGTTAATACGACAATGGGATTTTCGCCTAATGCTGGTATAACTATGGGTACAAGATGTGGTGATATCGACTATTCAATGATTCCTTATATGATGAAAAAATTAAATGTTGATATCGATAAAATAGATAATATTTTAAACAAAGAAAGTGGTTTACTTGGTATTAGTGAAAAATGTAGCGACTGCCGTGATATCGAAGATTTAGAGGCCAAAGGTGATGAAAATGCAGCTTTAGCGAATACTATTTATGTGAAAAAAATCGTTAATTATATTGCCCAATATTTTGTTGAATTAGAGGGGCATGTTGATGCGATTATAATGACGGCTGGTACTGGTGAAAATGGCCGTGAATTTAGAGAAAAAGTACTTGAAAAACTTTCATGTTTAGGAGTAAAAATCGATAAAGAAAAAAATAATAAAATAGCTAGTTATTTAGATCAAAAAGAAGGAATTATTACATCTTCTGATTCTAAAGTACCATGTTATGTTATTCCAACAAATGAAGAATTAATGATTGCAAGAGAAACTTATACGTTTGTAAAATAGAAAGTGTGATTTTATGAATATATATGGTCAAATATATCATCAAATAAAAAAAGCCAAAAAAATTGTCATTGCCCGTCATGTGGGACCTGATCCAGATGCTTTAGGTAGTTCAATCGGACTTAAAGAGATTATTTTAAATACTTTTAAAGATAAAGAAGTATATGTCGTTGGTATGCCAACTAGTAAATTTAAATTTTTAGGTTCATTAGATAAGTTTAATGAAGATATGTATGATGGCCTATTAATTGTTACCGATACGCCGGATTTTAAAAGAGTTGACGGAGTTGATATTCGCAAATTTAAAAATAGTATCAAAATTGACCATCATCCATTTATTGAAAAAACTTGTGCATTAGAATGGATCGATGACAAAGCTTCTTCAGCTTCACAAATGGTGGTAGAACTAGCTTTAAAAACTAAACTAAAACTAAATAAAGAAGCTGCCGAAAAGTTATATGCCGGGATTGTAGCGGATACTAATAGATTTATGTTTAGCTATACTTCACCAAAAACGTTTGACATTGTAAGTGCTCTTCTAAGAGAAACTAATTTGGATATTACGAAAGTATATAATGATTTATATATGAGACCTTATAAAGAAATTAAATTTCAAGGCTATTTGTCACAAAATTTTCATATTACTGAAAATAACGTTGGCTATATTGTAATTACACCAGATATTTTAAATGAATATGAAGTCGATGCGGCTATGGCTGGTAATATGATTAATAATTTTAATCATATTAATGAAATGCTTGTTTGGGTTACTTTTACTTATGATAGTGATTTAAAATCTTACCGCACATCGATTAGATCAAGAGGCCCAATTATCAATGAAGTAGCTACTAAATTTAATGGTGGCGGTCATATTTATGCTAGTGGTGCTAGAGTGAAAAATGAAGAAGAAATTCAAAACCTTATACGCGAACTAGATAAGGTAGTTATAGAATATAAAAATGCTGAAACTAATTAGTTTCAGTTTTTATATGCAAATTTTAAAAATTTTTAAGAAAAAGCAGGAATTTATAATACTTTTAGGGTATGTTTTAAATGAAGGGGCTTAGAAAGGAGGCACAATGCAAAAATTTTATGATGCAACTAATGATGCCATGTTTAAAGCAATATTTACTAACCCTAATAATGAGGACTTATTAACTAATCTTTTAGAAACAGCCTTAAAAATAAAAGTGAAAATATTAAAACTACTCCCACTTGAAAAAAATAAAAAAAATGTGTTACAATGAAGGTAACCAGGAGTATAAAATATTAGGAGCCTTAAGTTGTAATGAAGAAGAGTTAAATAATATATCTAAAAATGATAAATTATTAGAGAAATTTAAAGGAGAAGTGATTAGGATGAATAAAGACAAAAAATTTGCGAATTTCATGGATCAAGAAGAAGAGGCAAAGAAGTTACGTAATACTTTAATGGCTGAAGCGACAATGGAAGGTGTGGAACAAGGTGAAAAAAATAGTAAAATAGAAATAGCTTTAAACATGAAGAAAGATAAAGTAGACATTGATACAATAATCAAATATACTAATTTATCTAAAGAAGAAATAGAAAACTTGAAATAAAGTTTTTTCAGACTGTTGACAAAAATTTGTTAATAGTCTTTTTATATGCAAATTTTAAAAATTTTGAAGAAAAAAGCAGGAATTTATGGTACTTTTAGGGTATGTTTTAAATAAAGGGGCTTAGAAAGGAGACACAATGCAAAAATTTTATGATGCAACTAATGATGCCATGTTTAAAGCAATATTTACTAACCCTAATAATGAGGACTTATTAACTAATCTTTTAGAAACGGCCTTAAAAAGAAAAGTGAAAATATTAAAACTACTCCCACCTGAGAAAAATAAAAATAATATTCACGAAAAAGGAAAAACCTTAGATATTTTAATTGAATCATTAGGTGAAATAATCAATATCGAATTAAATTCTAGTTATTATTCATCACTTCATCGAAGGAATGCAGCCTATATATTTAAAAATTATAGTGAAGATTTAAATCAAGGAGAAAATTATATAACAATGAATAATCATATGCAAATAAATTTAACTAATGATATGCCAGAAGATTATCCTATAGTATGTAAGTATAAGTTGATCGATAAAGAGAACAATAGGGAATTAATTGACAATTTAGCGATCTATGAATTTCACTTGAAAAAAATAAAAAAAATATGTTACAATGAAGGTAACCAGGAGTATAAAATATTAGACGCTTTAAGTTGTAATGAAGAAGAGTTAAATAATATATCTAAAAATGATAAATTATTAGAGAAATTTAAAGGAGAAGTGATTAGGATGAATAAAGACAAAAAATTTGCGAATTTCATGGATCAAGAAGAAGAGGCAAAGAAGTTACGTAATACTTTAATGGCTGAAGCGACAATGGAAGGTGTGGAACAAGGTGAAAAAAATAGTAAAATAGAAATAGCTTTAAACATGAAGAAAGATAAAGTAGACATTGATACAATAATCAAATATACTAATTTATCTAAAGAAGAAATAGAAAACTTGAAATAAAGTTTTTTCAGACTGTTGACAAAAATTTGTTAATAGTCTTTTTATATGCAAATTTTAAAAATTTTGAAGAAAAAAGCAGGAATTTATGGTACTTTTAGGGTATGTTTTAAATAAAGGGGCTTAGAAAGGAGACACAATGCAAAAATTTTATGATGCAACTAATGATGCCATGTTTAAAGCAATATTTACTAACCCTAATAATGAGGACTTATTAACTAATCTTTTAGAAACGGCCTTAAAAAGAAAAGTGAAAATATTAAAACTACTCCCACCTGAGAAAAATAAAAATAATATTCACGAAAAAGGAAAAACCTTAGATATTTTAATTGAATCATTAGGTGAAATAATCAATATCGAATTAAATTCTAGTTATTATTCATCACTTCATCGAAGGAATGCAGCCTATATATTTAAAAATTATAGTGAAGATTTAAATCAAGGAGAAAATTATATAACAATGAATAATCATATGCAAATAAATTTAACTAATGATATGCCAGAAGATTATCCTATAGTATGTAAGTATAAGTTGATCGATAAAGAGAACAATAGGGAATTAATTGACAATTTAGCGATCTATGAATTTCACTTGAAAAAAATAAAAAAAATATGTTACAATGAAGGTAACCAGGAGTATAAAATATTAGACGCTTTAAGTTGTAATGAAGAAGAGTTAAATAATATATCTAAAAATGATAAATTATTAGAGAAATTTAAAGGAGAAGTGAT